>NZ_CAWLMI010000082.1:0-119400 GCF_963862045.1 Aeromonas sp. 159
AAGCCGCAGGAGCGGCTGGTGTGGCTGCTCCATGCCGACGGCCCCGAGCTGGAGTGCAAGATCCAGAAGCTGAGCACCAAGGGGGAGTGGACCGCCGGTCGCCGGGTCGATCCGGCCCTGCTCTCTACCCAGTATGCAGCCATGCTCGATGAGCACGACTGGGCACTGGTTCGCACCCTGCCACGGGTGATGGGACGACTGCCGCGGGATGTCTGGGCGCCGCTGGCCGATCACCCCCGTTTGTTCAACGCCAAGGGGCAAAAGCTGCAACTGGCCATCAGCGCCCCCCTGCTGCAGGTGGTGGCCACCGAACAGGGGATGAGCGCGCAGCTCTGCCCCGATGCGGCCGCCCGCGGGGCCCATATCATGCCGCTGGCGCAGGATCTGTGGCAGCTGATCCTCACTCCGCAGCCGCTGCTCGACCGCTTGCCAGCGCTCGAATCCATCCCGCTGCTGCCCGCCGAGGGGCTGGCCGAGTTGCAACGCACCCTGGACGCCATTCCCGAGCTGCCCTGGCACAGTCAGGTTGCGGGGCTTAGCGGCAACGCCGAACTGGCTCCCTGGCCGGGCATTCCTTCGGTGCAACTGGATTGGCAGGATGGTCAGCTGTCGGTCAAGCTGGTGACCCGCTTTGAGGATCTGCCGCCCCAGCCCCTTGGCAAGGGGGAGGCGATCGTGCGGCAGGGGATCAAGGCGTACCACTACTGGCAGCGGGATCTCGGGGCCGAGAAGGGGCAGGCCCAGCTACTGCGCAATCAACTGCCCATCGGCCTGCCCGGCAGCGAGTGGCTGCTGCAGGGGGAACAGGCGCTGGCGCTGGTCAATGCCCTGCCCGAGCTGGTGGATGCCGGCGTGGTCATTCACTGGCATCAGGACAGCGCTCGCCTCAAGAGCCTCGATGAAGCGGCTCTGAGCCTGCGCATCGAGCGGCGGCAGGACTGGTTCCAGGTCGAAGGGGCGCTGGCGCTTGATGAGCACCAGATCCTCGACCTGCGCCTTATTCTGCGTCAGATGACCCCGGGGCAGCGCACCGTTCAGCTCGACGAGAAGACCAGCCTGATGCTGAGCGACAAGTTGGTGGAGCGGCTCACCATGCTGGGGGCCATGCTCGATGAAGAGCAGCGGATCAACAACAAGCTGGCCTATCCGCTCACTCGCCTGCTCTCGGTCATTACCACCGAAGGGGATGCAGCGTGGCAATCCCTTCAGCAGGAGTGGCAGCAGGAGGTCGATTGCCCGGACGAGCTGCTTACCTCCCTGCGGGACTATCAGAAAGAGGGGGTGCGCTGGATGGCGACCCTGGCCCATCACGGTTTTGGTGCCTGTCTGGCCGATGACATGGGTCTGGGCAAGACGCTGCAGGCGCTGATTGTGTTGCGCATGCGCCAGCACCTTGGCCCTGCGCTGGTGGTGGTGCCCAAGTCAGTGGTCACCAACTGGCAGGAGGAGGTGGCCCGTTTCGCCCCCGAGCTGGATGTGGTGGTGTTCGAGAATCCGGCCGAGCGGGAGGGGATTATTCGCGAGGCCAAGGCCGGTCAGGTGATCCTCATCAACTACGGCATGCTCGGCAGCCTGGCGGAGGCGCTCAAGTCCCGCCGCTGGTCCTCCATGGTGCTTGATGAGGCGCAGCAGATCAAAAACGCCGGCACCCAGCGCGCCAAGCTGTTGTTCCAGCTCGACGGCGATTTTCGCCTCGCCCTCTCCGGCACCCCCATCGAGAACCATCTGGGGGAGCTGTGGAGCCTCTTCACCTTTATCAACCCGGGGCTGCTCGGCAGCCTTGGCGAGTTCAAGCGCCGCTTTGGCAAGGCGGTCAAGGATCCCCAGCACATGGCGCTGCTGCGGGCGGTGATCAGCCCCTTCATCCTGCGCCGTCTCAAGCAGCAGGTGCTGACCGAGCTGCCGGACAAGACCGAGATCATCCACCACATCAGCCTCTCCCCCGAAGAGCGCCAGCTCTACGAGGCGACCCGGCGGGAAGTGGTGCAGCAGGTGCAAAGCGCCGATGGCCGCGCCTTGATGCATGTGCTGAGTGGCCTGACCCGGCTGCGCCGTCTCTGCTGCTCACCGGAGCTGGTGATGCCCGAGTGGTCACAGACCAGCAGCAAGCTGGACGAGGCGATGGCCCTGCTGGAAGAGGCGATCGACGGCGGTCATCGGGTGCTGGTGTTCAGCCAGTTCGTCGATCTGCTGAGCCTGCTGCGGGCCCGCATCGAGCAGAAATCCTGGGATTACTGCTATCTGGATGGGGGCTGCTCTGCCAAGTCCCGTCAGGACTCCATCCTGCGTTTTCGCCACGAGGAGGTGCCGCTGTTCCTCATCAGCCTCAAGGCAGGGGGGACCGGCCTCAACCTCACCCAGGCCGATACCGTGCTGCACCTCGATCCCTGGTGGAACCCGGCGGTGGAAGATCAGGCGAGCGATCGGGCGCACCGGATGGGCCAGACCCAGCCGGTGACCGTGTACCGGCTGGTGTGCGAGCAGACGGTGGAGGAGAAGATCGTCGCTCTGCACGACGAGAAGCGGGCGCTGGCCGATGGCCTGCTGAGCGGCCAGTCCGAGGTGCGCGGGCTGGATGTGGAGAGCTTGCGGGCCCTGCTGATGGGCTGATTGGCGACGCCGCCTTCCACACCACCTATCGATACAGACAAGGGGAGAACATCCAGGATGTTCTCCCCTTTCTTATTTGGGGTGCTGATGCGGGATACTTCGTTTATCGCGGCAAGGCGGCCCAGCTATCCCTGATCCAGCTATTCCTGATCCAGTCACCCCTGATAGAGATAGAGGTGCAGCCGCTCGATGATGGGCTCGCCGCCAATCTTGCGATCTCGCCGCGCCTGCCGGCTCTTGGGGGGATAGTTGCCCAGATGGGTGACTGCAGGCGGGGTATCCGAGCAGAGCAGCAGAGGCAGGCTCGCCTTGATCTGCTGCTTGCGCGGGGTGCGCTCCAGCCAGAGCAGGTTGATCATCGGGTGGGTCTTGACCGGGCGGCGGATCCGCAGCTCGGCATCGGCGGGCAGACGGCGAATGTCATAGACCTCCTGATCCACCATCTTGCTCCACTCCTCGTTGTTGGAGAGGGCCGGTATATAGCGGCGGCTGCGCTCCAGCATCTCAAGCACCTGCTCGCGACTTAGGCGATTGATGGTCTGCTTGTCAGCCCAGGTAAAGCCGAGGGATTGCAGCTCCCCTGCCAACAGGGTCAGTTTGCGGTAGACCTGCAAGGTGATCACTCCGGGCAGGGCGGTATGTACCAGCTCGAACTTCTCGTCCCGTCCCCCCGCCTGCTGCACCAACGCCTTGAAATCGAGCTTGTGCTGGTTGATCTCCTCAACCAGCGGTTGGATCAGCGGAGCGGCGGCGGCAGGAAAGCGCAACCAGCCGGGCAACCGGTGAGTCGCCTTGGTGGAGCAGCCGGGACGGGCGCTGTGGTCCCGATAAGCGGCGAGGGTGGCCGCCAGCGCGGCTTCACCGTTGAGATAGCCCACCTCAATTTGCTCGATCGGGTCGTGCTCTTCCCCCTGTGGCACCGGGGGGAGGGGATAAACATGGGCCTCCTGCAGTTCGAGCTGGCCAAGCAGATCGGCCAGCTGGTTGAGAGCGGCTTCAATGGCGGCCATCTGTTGACGCAGGGCGGCGGTCGGGGTAAAGGTATCCATCGATGATCCTGTGGTTTCATCCGCCTCTGACGGCATAAACGATGGCGTCAGGGCAGAGGAATAAACTACTGTATAAATAACCATACCAGCATGCCGGTTGCGCGCCAAGAGGGGCGTTTTCGGGTCTTCATCGAGGGAGCTGCGCGGGAGGAAAAGTAAGTTTGTTTTATGTTTCATTGTGTTAATTTAAGATCACCAAGAGATCGAAGAATTAACAATAGAATGTAATGACGGGGTTGCCAGCCATGGCGCGTCCATTGGCGAGTGCATAGGCAATGCGGTAAATTGCATATGTAAGGTGGTGCCATGCAGCACAATATGCTGCGGGCCGTTGATGGTCGAATAGTGACTTAATTATTCTTTATAAATCAAAGCATTAAAATTGTATCAGTCAGTTTTTTACTATTAGTTTTCCTAATGTAACGTATCAAAATTCGTCAATTGAGTCGGCCCTGCTCCCTGACTAAGCTTTGCGCATCAAATAAAGCCCAGTGCGTAAACAAATATTCAGAGGAGCCACATCATGGCCAACATGACTTATACCGAAACCGGTTACCAGCATTCCAGCCAATTGAATCTGGTTGCTCGCGTTAAAATGACCGTTCTGACCTGGCTGGAGCGCAGCCGCAGCCGTCGCCAGCTCTCCGAGCTGCCCGAGTACCTGCTCAAAGACATCGGCCTGAACGAAGCTGACCGTTATCAAGAGACCACCAAGCCGTTCTGGCGTGGTTGATCAGCCGGGCATGGATGCCTTGTTTTTCTGATGAGTCGTTTGCTGTTCTGCCCCGTGGCGCCCGGCCGCCAAGTCTGTCATTGTCTGTTTTATATCCCCCGTTTTCCCCCTGTTATTTGTTGGTCCTTTTTCCTCTCCTCTTTATTCCACATTGCTACTGCCATTGCTGTCGTCGTTCGATTGTTATCACACTTGTATCGTTAATGTTTGAATTTGTTTAAAAAACGATTTTAAGCCGCGATGCCTTGCGTATAATCCGGCCATAGTATTCCAGCGCGAGAGGGTGAGACGGATGATTCCCCAGCACGATTTTTTGGCCTTGACCCGCAGCCATGAGTGGCAGCTTGAGCCCTTTGAGTTTGCCCTGCCCGATGGTGCGCGGGTCTGCGTCTGGGATACGGGCGTGCTCTGTCTGGAGCCTGCCAGTGGCGCGGGCGACCAGCCGGGAGGACGCAAGGATATCGTCCTCTCCTGCGGTATTCACGGCAACGAGACTGCCCCCATCGAGATCTGCAACCAGCTGCTGAGTCGTCTGCTCTCAGGCGAGCTGAGCGCCCGCCATCGGGTGCTGTTCCTGTTTGGCAATCCGGCGGCGATGAATCTGGGGCTGCGGGAGGTGGAGGAGAACATGAACCGGCTCTTCTCCGGAGCACACAGCAAGGGGGAGGGGCTCTGCAATCGGGAGCGGATCCGCGCCATGCGCCTCGAGCAGTATGTGAGCCGCTTCTTTGCCGATCCGGCTCGTCCCCGCTACCACTACGATCTGCACACCGCCATTCGCGGTTCGCGCCACGAGAAGTTTGCCGTCTACCCCTTCCCCCACGAGCGGCCTCACTGCCGCGAGCAGGTGCAGTTCCTCGGCGCCTGCGGGGTGCGCACCATACTGCTCTCCGCCAGCCCGACCACGACCTTCAGCTACTATAGCTCCCGCCAGCATGGCGCCCATGCCTTCACGGTGGAGCTGGGCAAGGTGCGGCCATTTGGCGAGAACGATATGACCCGCTTTATCGAAACCCGCCAAGCGCTGCAGGAGCTGGTCACTCAGGATGAGGTGGCGCTGGAGCCGTGGCGGGCGGATGATTTCACCCTGTTTGCCATCGATCGGGTGATCACCAAAAAATCGGCGGACTTTCGCTTCCTGTTCGCCAGCGATGTCGACAACTTCACCGAATTCCCCCAAGGGTTCGTGCTGGCCGAGGATGGCGAGCTGCGCTACACGGTCGAGAAGCCGCGTGAGGCGGTGGTCTTCCCCAATGCCAATGTGGCGATCGGTCAGCGCACCGTGCTGATGGTGGTGCCGACAAGGCTCTGGGAATAGCGGTGATAGTTTTGCCTACAGAGCGGTGATGCATCCGCAGGTAGCGCCAAGCCATTGTTTTAGTCGGCGGTTCAGACACAGCAGCGGTTAGCCGCAGTAATAAAAAACGGGGCCAGTCAGATGACTGGCCCCGTTTTTTATCGGGTTCAAGCGGTGAGGCTTAGCTGTTGTTCTTCACAAACAGGGTCAGCTCCTGACCGGGCTTGAGGTAATCCCCTTTATCCAGCTGGTTCCAGCGCATCACATCGTTGATGGCCACCTGGAAGCGAGCCGCGATGGAGGAGATGGAGTCGCCACGGCGAACCTGATACACCATCGATTTGTCGCTCTTCTTCCCTTGCTTGGGATAGACCACCAGCTTCATGCCTGGCTTGAGCGCCGACTTGGCATTCAGACCGTTCCACTTGGCGAGCTCTTCGTGGGAGACGCCGTGTGCCTGGCTGATGCTCCACAGGTTGTCACCCGAGCGCACCTTGTAGCTGACTTTGGCCTTCTGGCTGCTGCCACGGCTTGCCAGCTGTTGCGGTTTGCTGGCGGAGCTGGCCTTGCTGCTGACCTGACCGTGGGTCGGGATCACCAGTTGCTGACCGCGACGCAGGTTGTTGCTGCGCAGATTGTTGGCCAGCTTCAGCTCGTTCACGCTGACGCCATGATTCTGGGCGATGCGCGACAGGGTATCGCCACTGGTGACCTGATAGGAGCGGGTACGAATACGCTCGCTCTTGGGCAGATCGGCCAGTGCCAGCTCCAGGGTATCGGCATATTCTACCGGTACCAGCAGGCGGTAAGGGCCACGGGGCGACATCACACCACGGCTCAGGGCCGGATTGACCTCCTTGAGCTGTGAGGTGCGCAGACCTGCCAGTTGGGCGGCCACGTTCAGATCGATCTGGCTGCCGGTCTCCACCACTCGCAGCTTCGGCTCGTTGGCGAGCACCGGCAACTGGATATTGTACTTGTCCGCATTGCTGATCATGTCAGCCATGGCGAGGATCTTGGGCACATACATCCGGGTTTCGCGGGGCAGATCGAGCGACCAGTAGTCGGTCGGTTTGCCTGCGCGCTGGTTACGCTGGATGGCGTTGCGCACCCGTCCTTCCCCGGCATTGTAGGCGGCCAGCGTCTGCAGCCAGTCACCGTCAAAGAAGCGGTTCAGGTACTCCAGATAGTCGAGCGCCGCATTGGTGGAGGCCAGCACATCGCGCCGTCCGTCATACCAGTTGTCGTGGCGCAGACCGAAGTTTCTGCCTGTCGCTGGCACAAACTGCCAGAGTCCGACGGCATTGCTGCGGGATCGGGCATGAGGATCAAACATGCTCTCGATCATCGGGACAGTAATAAGCTCCATTGGCAGCTCACGCCGTTCAATCTCCTCTACCATCAGATAGAGGTAGGGTTCAGCCCGGCTGGCAATGGTCGCCAGATGCTTATCATTGCGCAACAGCCACTCACGTTGCTGGCGGATGCGCGGATTGTCCGGAGTTTCCAGTTGCATATCATCGCTGATACGCACCCACAGATTGTCCGTATCTTCCATTTCGTCCAGCTGTTCATCGCCAAACAGGAAATGGGAAGAGTGTTTTTTATGCGCTTTTTTCTTGACCTGGGGGGACTTGATCGGCTCGATTGCCGTTAGCGCCCGGTCATCCTGATGGCTCAGGTTTTGGCAGCCGCTGAGCAACAGCGCTGCCAATAAGGCCGTTCGTACCTTCATCTCGTTCCGGTCATTTTTAGGAAAAACAGCTCGCATCATAAGGGGCAATGGCCCCCTGATCAAGGTTTGTTCAAAAAACGTCCTTCCACTGACGCAGGATGGTGAAGGTATCTACCGGATTTTCCACGCATTTTAGTCCATGTTTTTCAGCAGAAAATTTCACTGAATCCTGTTCGCAGCGCAGAAAAATGTTGAAAGTGCGTTCGTCACCCAGCCGGGTTGGCAGGCTTGGCAGTCCTTGTTGCCGCAGTTTGCTGATCAGCCCGATCTGGCGGCGGATCGCCGGGTTGTCCGGCTCGACCGCATAGGCAAAACGCAGGTTGGAGAGGGTGTACTCGTGGGCACAATAAATGAGTGTCTCATCGGGCAGGGCGGCGAGTCGTTGCAGCGAGTGGTACATCTGCTCCGGCGTCCCTTCAAACAGGCGGCCACAACCGGCCGAGAAGAGGGTATCGCCACAAAACAGCATGCCGTTGCCGTGGTAGGCGATGTGGCCGCGAGTGTGCCCGGGCACATGGATCACCTCGAGAGCGAGGCCGTGCCAGTTGATCTGATCGCCATCTTCCAGCCACTGACCGTGGTGATCCGGCATCGGGTCAAGTTTGGGGCCATAGAGCCGGGCGTGGGGGAAGTGGGCAAGCAGGTCGGTGACGCCCCCGACATGGTCGTGATGGTGATGGGTCAGCAGGATGGCATCGAGCACCAGTCCTAATGCCTCAAGCCGCTCCAGCACGGGTGCGGCATCGCCCGGATCGACCACCAGACAGTGATTTTCGTGGCGGATCAACCAGATGTAGTTGTCATTAAAGGCTGGAACTGTGATCACTGGATACATGAGTCTGCTTCTCTTTAGGGAGGGTATCTTATATAACAGGATGGCGTTCGAAACCCCGAGTTGAGCCCTATTATGCAGGTGGCACGTACCGAACAACAAATCGAGATCCCGACCAGCTGGTCTGCATTGCCTATGGGGGACTGGGTGGCGGCCGAGATCCAGGACCGGCTCGACAACTGGTGCCCCAATCTGTTTGGGTATCATCTGCTGAAAATTGGCGCCCTGAGCGCTGAACTCTCCTGCAAACGCTCCTCCATTCGTCACCAGATCGGGGTCGCCCCCGGCGGGCGGCTGCTCGACATGTATGGCGACCCCCTCGATCTGCCGGTACGGACCGGCAGCGTCGATGCCTGCCTGCTGGCTCACTGCCTCGATTTCTCTGCCGATCCTCATCAGGTGTTGCGCGAAGCCGAAAGGGTGCTGACCGACGATGGCTGGCTGATCATCAGTGGTTATAACCCCATGAGTCTGGTCGGGATCGGTCACTGTGTGCCGTTCTTGCGGCGCAGAATGCCCTGGTCGGCACGGATGTTCACCCCGGGGCGGGTGACGGACTGGTTGCATCTGTTAGGATGCGAGGTGATGTTCGACGAGCGCTTTGGTTACTCGTTTATGGGGAAACAGAGCTGGCACAGCTGGTGGCGGGAGAGTATCGGACGGGATTATTGCAGGGCGTTTGCATCGGTATACGTGATTGCGGCCCGTAAACGGCGCTTTCCACTGATCCCGGTGCGGCGGCGCTGGCAACTGCCAAAGTCCCTCGCCACACCGGGAATGGCCCGTCAGGGCTGGTAGCCGGTATCCTCGGCCAGATCCTTGCCGCAGGCGGCCTCTCTGGCCAGCTCGTCGCACCGTTCGTTCTCCGGGTGGCCGGAGTGACCCTTCACCCAGAGCCACTCAATCTGGTGGCGACCCACTTCCGCATCCAGCTCCTTCCAGAGATCGACGTTTTTGACCGGCTGACGGTTGGCTGTCATCCACCCTTTCTTCTTCCAGCCGATGATCCACTGGGTGATCCCTTGGCGGACATACTGGCTGTCGGTAGTGAGGCGCACCTTGCACGGTTCGTTGAGGGTACGCAGCCCCATGATGGCGGCCATCAGCTCCATCCGGTTATTGGTGGTCAACTTGAATCCGGCGGAAATCTCTTTGCGGTGCTTGCCGTAGACCATCACGGCCCCGTAACCACCCGGGCCCGGATTGCCGAGGCAGGAGCCGTCGGTATAGACATCAATCTGTTTTAACATGAGCAATCAATCTGTTTTAACATGAGGCTTGGGGTAAACTAGCGAGTAAGTAAAGCCGAAGTTTGACATAGATTGGATCATGAACACACCCCAACTGAATCGCCAGATCATTCTGGATACTGAAACCACAGGTATGAATACGGCGGGCGGCCCTGTCTATCTGGGGCACCGCATTATCGAAATCGGCTGTGTGGAGGTGATCAACCGCAAGCTGACCGGTAACCACTATCACGTCTATATCAAGCCTGATCGTCTGGTCGACCCAGAAGCGATCCAGGTGCATGGTATTACCGACGAGTTCCTGCGTGACAAACCGTCGTTCAGCCAGATTGCCGACGAATTCCTCGAGTTCATCCGCGGCGCCGAATTGATCGCTCACAACGCACCGTTTGACGTGAGCTTCATGGACTACGAGTTCAGCAAGCTCGGACTCAACTTCAAGACGGCGGATATCTGCACCATCACAGATACCCTGGCGATGGCGCGGGATCTCTTCCCCGGCAAGCGCAACAGCCTGGATGTGCTGTGCGATCGTTACGGTATCGACAACTCCCACCGTACCCTGCACGGGGCTCTGCTCGATGCGGAGATCCTGGCGGACGTCTACCTGCTGATGACCGGCGGCCAGACCAAACTCAATCTGGCCACCGAAAGCAACGAAAACGAAAGCAATCAGGACACCAGTATTCGCCGGTTAGAGAGCAACCGACCAGCCCTCAAGGTGGTGCGTGCCAGCGTCGAGGTTCAGGCCCTGCACGAGGCGAGACTGGATCTGGTAAATAAGAAAGGAGGAAGTTGTCTGTGGCGGCAATGAGCAAGTGGTGTGCCGGTCTGCTGCTATTGCTCTCGCTGGGGGCGACGGCGACCGAGGTATTTGCCCCTTCCGATATTCCGCTGCTGGATAACCGCTTTCGCATCGATTACGGCGTGAAGGAGATCACCTTCATCATCAAGCGCAAGCCGGGCACCCCGTCCGTGATCCTGGTTCGCCCCGATGGCAGCAAGCTTTACGTGGGCAAGGTCAAACCTGCCGATGTGGGTTGGCTGGCGTTGCCGGAGCATGATCTCATTACCCTGCGCAATCCCATGCCGGGCCCCTGGCAGGCGATTGGCGAGGTGGATCCCGACAACCGGGTGCGCATTCTCTCCGATATCCGGCTCGATATCGCCGCCCTGCCGATGCAGCTCTATCAGGGGGAGGTGGTCAAGCTCAAGGCGTGGTTGCTGATCAATGGTCAGTCGCCGAAAGATAAATACTATCTCTCTGACCTTGGCATGACCGTCAAGCTGCAATCGTTCAGCGATGCCGATAAGAAAGAGGTCGTGCTGGATCAAGTACTTGGCCACTATCGCGATGATGGCAAGGGGCTCGACGAAGTGCCGGGCGATGGCATTATGACGGCGGAGGTGACGCTGCAGGATATTCCCGGTGGCAAGTACCGCGCCATGTTCAGCACGGGCAATCAGGTGTTTGTCCGTGCCCGTTATCAGGATGTGCTGCTTTACCCCTATCCGTTCAGCTATAACTTGTCGCCGCCTTCGGATGAGCTGGGTGCCAAGCTCTCACTGCTAATCGACCGTGATGAGCTGGATCCCGCTTCCGTGGTTGTCAAGGGGAGTGTGACCAGCAATGTGGGCGGCCTCTACGAGTTCAGCGAGACCGCCAGCGATCCCAAGCTTGATATCGATCTCTCCAACATCAAGGAGGTCGGTCAGCATGAGGTGAAAGCAACCCTCTATGGCACCACTCGCCTCGGCCGTGAGCTGAAAATCGAGTTGCCGGTGAAAACCTTCAATGTCTTCCCACCACCGCCGCCTCCTGTAGAGGTGGTGTCGGCCGCCGCACCGGCCTCCAGTGCCGAGGCGACCCATGAAGCTCCTGCAGAGGAGGAAATGGGCTGGCTGATCTGGGCATTGGCGGGTGGTGGTGTGCTGCTTGCGGTATTGGGTGGGGTCGGGTTTGTGGTGATACAAAAACGGCGTGCCCTGAAGCGTGCTCTGGCCGCTGCGCAGGCCGAGAATCAGCAAGCCGGACAACCTGCTGCCAAGCTGGATCTCAATCTGCCAGAGCAGTAACCCTCGTACTTCTCGCTCTGAAGTGACGTGATGCCAGATATAGAAAACCGCCCTGATAAGCAGGGCGGTATTTTTGAGTTCATAAACAGAACAAGCTGGCTATCAGTGTTCGCCGATATAGACATCCTTGTTCTGCTCGCGGATCTCGAGGAACTTGTCCAGATTGGCCATCATCAGCTCGACCAGCTGGGGGTCGAAATGCTGCCCTTTCTCCTCTTCAATCAGGGCCAGCACCTTGTCCAGCGGCCACGCCTTCTTGTAGCAGCGATCCGAACCCAGGGCATCGAACACGTCAGCCAGCGCCACAATTCGCCCCTCCAGCGGAATATCCGTCCCTTTCAGACCGCGGGGATAGCCACTGCCATTCCACTTCTCATGGTGATTGCCAGCGATGGTGGCACCAATCTGAAACAGCGCCAAATCGCTGCCGGAGAGCATATCCTGCCCGAGCTGGGCGTGGGTTTTCATGATCTCCCACTCCTCCGGTGTCAGCTTGCCCGGCTTGTGCAAGATGGCATCGGGAATTCCCACCTTGCCAATGTCATGGAGCGGCGAGGCACGTTTCACCAGCTCGCTCTGCTCTTCGCTCATGCCCATCAGGTGGCAGAATTGTTCGGTATAGAGCGCGACCCGTTTGACGTGCAGCCCTGACTCTTTTGAACGGGTTTCGACCAGTTCGCCGATGCGATAGATGATCTCCCGCTGGTTGTCGGCGATCACCTCATTGAGCCGGATATTCTCCAGCGCCACTATGATGTTTTCGGTAAACAGGGTCAGCAGACTGGTATCGATCTGGCTGAGCTGGCGGGTGGTCTCGATGTGGAACAGCAGGTGGTGGCGCGGATTCTGGCAGTAGAGCACCATCTGGGTGGCGTTATAGACATTGCTGCGCTTGCTCATAGCCTGGCGCAGGATCTCCGGCGCGTCCGTGAGGAGCATGGCGGGATGGCCGGGGAGCAGGGGCTCCAATACTTGATCCTTCACCTCATAGGCGTATTGCTTGACGTCGTATATCTGGGTTTCCCCCAGATGGAGCAAGGCGCTGAGCTGCTCCTGGGCTCCTTCGACAAACTGGCGCAAGGCCCGTTTCTCAAAGATCCCCTTGGAGGCTTCGATGACTTTTTCCAGCCCCTGGCGGTTACTCTCCAGGGTTCGGATATCCCGATAGGAGCGCAGGCTGGCCCGCAGCAGGGTGCGCAGCTTCTGGGAGGTGAGCTCGGTTTTATCCTTGTAGTCGTTGATGTCGTAGTTGGTGACCACGTCATCTTCCGGCGCCTGGCCGGGTTGGCCGGTACGCAACACGATGCGTACCATCTTGTTTTGCAGATCTTCACGGACGTATTTGACGACATCGAGGCCGGCGTGGTCGACCTCCATCACCACGTCCAGCAGCAACAGAGCAACGTCCGGGGTGGTGGCCAGTAACTCTTTGGCCTGCGCCGCGGAATAGGCATGCAGAAAATCGATGGGGCGATTGTCAAACTCGAATTTGTTCAAGGTGATTTTGGTGATGCGATGCACTTCAGGCTCATCGTCAACAATCATCACCTTCCAGCCCGCTTGCTGTGCGTCGGGGAGGGAGAGATCGTCATCATCAATAATCAGGATCTGGTCATCCATCATACAATCCTGTTTGGCATCCTGTGCTTACATTAACTGCTTCACTAAGGATAGGAAACTTATTGGGAAATAAAATTTGATCTCGAAAAACTATGGTCGAAATAAGCAAATGGAACCCTTTGTAACGGTGGCGTTGTCCGGCTGCTTTCTTTGCCCAATCATGGAGCTAGCGTGCATAAAGTCTATTTCTGGATTAGGGTGTGGACGCCAGTGGTTGGGGATGTTTGAATCCAGCTTGTAGCTATTAGACGAGAAATAATCTTATTTGATAGTGATTCCTATTTGCGTGTAGCATGGGCGACACACTCAACGAGGAGCCCCATCGTGTCCCCATCTCTGCCTCCCAATCGTCCCCGTCTGCTGACTGTCAAAGCCATTACCCAGATCACCCCCCATTTGCGTCGCATCACCTTTGGTGGCAGCGAGTTGGCTGACTATCCCTTTACCTGCGGTGGGGCCCATATCAAGGTGATGCTGGCCCAGCCCCATCAGGTAGAGCCGGTGCTGCCTGCAATGACCCCGAGCGGCCCGCGCTGGAGTGACCCGGCGGACAAGCCGGTTATCCGCACCTACACCATCCGCGCGTTTCGCCGTGATGAGCAGGAAATTGATATCGACTTCGTGCTGCACGGTGAAGGCGGGCCCGCCAGCGCCTTTGCTACCCATGCCAAGCCGGGAGAGAAGGTGATCCTCTCCGGGCCGGGTGGTCCCAACCCCATGCTGCAACCGGCCGATCACTACTGTCTGGTAGGGGATCTCACCGCCTTGCCCGCCATCATAGCGATGTGTGAGGTGATGCCTGCCGAGGCCAGAGGGGAAATTGCGATTCTGGTGCCGGATCGGGCCGATGCTCAACCGTTGACGCTGCCGGTCGGGGTGCGCTGTCACTGGTTTGTCGGTGAGCCCGAGTCCAGCGGCCTGCTGGAGCATGTGATTGCTCTGCCGCTGGTGCGCGATGGTGGCTTCTTCTGGCTGGGTGGGGAAGAGGCGCTGGTGCTGCCGCTGCGCCGCCATTTTCGTTCCGTGCTCGAGGTGGATCGTCAGTCGCTCTACGCCGTGCCGTACTGGCGCCGGGGCAAGAGTGAAGAGGCCTATCACCAGACCCGTCACGATGTGATGGATAATTAAGCGGATGCGAAAGAATACCTGATTCACGCTTGCAAATAAAAATGATTTGCATTTAGTATTGCGCCGTCCCGATGTCAGTCGGTATGGCGCTTTTGTTATTGATGGCTGCGAGTGGCATAGCACAACGCAGGGCCTGCCGTAATGCACTGATGTTCGGGGTGATGGGGCATGGACGACTGTTCATGCCAATGAACTCCATCACTTTGCACCGGGTCTGGCGAGGTCAGACAGGGATGTCGGTGGTGTTGGCCCTGGTTGTTTTATGTGGAGTGTTGATGATGCGTACATCATCCCGACGATTTGCAGTGCATCCGCTGGTGTTGTCCCTTTTTACCCTGCCAGTTCTGGCCCAAGGGACTGCGCCTGTCGCCGCTCATGAAACTATGGTGGTGACGGCGAGTAAAACCCGGCACAGCGAGCTGACCGCCCCGGCCAGCGTCTCTGTGGTGACCCGGGCCGAGCTCGACAAGCTCAATGTCAATGATCTGACCGGCGCTCTGAAACAGTTGCCGGGGGTCAATATCAGCCCTGCTACCAGCTACGGCCGCAGCGAGATCAAGTTGCGCGGGCTGGAGGGGGATTACACCCTGTTGCTGGTCAATGGCCGGCGTATCAGCTCCCGCGATGCTCTTACCTCCGGTTATGGCAATGATTTCGATCTCTCCGCCATCCCGATGGCGGCCATTGAGCGTATCGAAGTGATCCGTGGCCCCATCTCCTCCCTCTACGGTGCCGATGCGCTGGGTGGGGTGGTCAACGTCATCTTGCGCCAACCCGGGGAGAAGACCGAAGCGGCGGCCACCTATACCTTCAGCGATCCCACCGATGGTCACGGCGGGACTATCAACAAGGCGAGCGCCTATGTGGGCGGGGCGCTGATCGACAACAAGCTGCTGGCCAACCTGGTGGTGGAAGGGAACCACAGGGATGCCTGGCAGAGCGAGCAGAGCATCAACCCCAAGGCCGATGCCATCGAGCAGCGTGAAAAGCTGGGGATCCTCTCCAACGTCAAATGGTTGATCGATGATCGTCAGGATCTGGATGTAGGGATGAACTACGCCAAAGACGATCGCGAGGCCCACTGGAACAACTACGGCCAGACGCCGCGCAACATCCAGCAGATGGAACGACTGGGACTCAACGCCACCCACGTCGGCCGTTGGGATCAGTTCGACAGCCGGGTCGGCTATGCCTTCGAGCAGGTTGACCTGTTTGACGACTCCGAACTGATGACGGCGCTGAGCAAGACCAGCGGCGATGTGAGCCAGACCAACCACACCTTCGATGGCCAGCTGAGCGGTAATCTGGGCAGCCACCTGCTGACCAGCGGTGCCGAGTACCGCATCACCGAACTCAAGCATAACGTCAACCTCAAGGGGGGCGATGTCAGCGTCAACCAGACCGCGCTCTATCTGCAGGATGAGTTTGGCTTTGGCGATCTGGCGTTGACCCTGAGTGGCCGGGTCGATCACCACGAGACCTATGGCACCGAGTTCAGCCCCCGTGGTTATGCCCTCTACAGCCTGACGGACAACTGGGTGGTCAAGGGCGGCATTGGCAAGGCGTTCAAGGCGCCGACCATTGCCCAGTCCAACCCGGATTATGCCGTAGCTGCCTGTCGCGGTCGCTGCGCGGTGGTGGGCAACCCGGATCTGAAGCCGGAAACCGCCGTCAGCTACGAGCTGGGCACCGCCTATGATGGTTCGTTCTGGGGCGCCGGGATTACCGCCTTCCACAACGATATCAAGGACAAGATCCAGAGCGAGGCATGGACCTCCACCTGGCGTCCGGCGGTGATGACCTATCAGAACGTCAGCAAGGCCCGCATCAAGGGGGTGGAGCTGAGCGGCTGGTTTGATCTCACCGATAACCTAACCCTCTCCAGCAACGTCACCCTGATCGACGGGGAAGACAAGACCAGCGGCAAGGATCTCTATCGGACGCCGGAGCATACCGCCAACGCCAAGCTGGAGTGGCAGGTCATCGAGAGCCTGAGTACCCAGCTCGGCTGGAACTACACCGGCAGCCAGATCCTTCCGGTTCCGCGCATGAGCGGCACCACCTATGAGACCACCGCCGGATTCCACACCCTGGATGTCGGGGCAGTCTGGAACGCCACCCGGGCACTGGATCTGAAGTTCGGACTCAACAACCTGACCAATACCAAGCGTGACAGGGTTGCCACCGAGGCCGATCAGATCCTCGACCGGCGCACTATCTATGCCGGTGTGGCCTACAAGATGTAGTGGCTGAGCGGGAGCCCGCACTGACGGGCTTCCGTTGTTGTCAGGGGATCACCTCGGGTGACGACTTTTATTAAAACCACATGTATTTCAACAAGATGGCATTGCAATCATAAGGAGTTAAAGGGTGTTTAGAGACCAGACCTCGCTGTTCTGGCTGGGATTGTTCCTCCTGTTCGTACTGCTTTCTCTTTCGCTCGCCACCGGTGCGGGTGTCTATGGTGCTCGCGAGGTGCTCGGCTACCTGATGGGGGATGCCCGCTGGGCTGGCGACGAGAAGCTCGCCATGGTGCTCAATACCTTGCGACTGCCGCGCACCCTCTGCGCCATGGTGGTCGGCGCCTCTTTATCTCTGGCTGCCTCCTTGTTGCAGAGTGCGACCCGCAACCCGCTGGCGGAGCCCGGCCTGCTCGGGGTCAACGCCGGGGCCGTCTTTGCGCTGGTGGTGGGGCTCACCTGGTTTGGGGTGGAGTCCGCTTACGGCTATCTGCTCTGGGCCGGACTAGGCGCGCTGCTCGGCAACGTGATTGTGCTGGGGCTTGGTATGATGATTGGCCGCTCCAATCCGCTGAAGCTCATTCTGGTCGGGGTGGCGCTCTCGGCCACCTTCGGCGGTCTCTCCAGCTTTTTGCTGCTCTCCAACAAGATGGTGCTGGAGCAGTACCGCTTCTGGAACCTCGGCTCCCTGTCGGCGGCCAATCTCGATGCCATCATTGCCGTGCTGCCCTTCGTGCTGGCGGCGTTTGTCATCACCTTGCTGCTCTGTCGCCAGCTGACCCTGATGCAGATGGGGGACAGTCAGGCCCAGGCGCTCGGGATCCGCCCAAACCGGGTGCGAATTGGCGTGCTGTTGGCCGCTACCTTGTTTACCGCCAGTGCCATCGCCATCGCCGGCCCCATCGGCTTTGTCGGCTTTCTGGCCGCCTACTGTGGCCGATTGGTGGAGCCGGTGAAGCTGTCGGTGCAGGTCTGTTTCTCCGCCCTGTTCGGCATGCTGTTTCTGCTGTTGGCCGACATTCTGGCGCGCTGGCTGATCCAGCCGTTCGAGCTGCCCAACGGGGTCATTCTGGCCCTGATCGGCGCACCAGTGCTGATCGCCATCGTCCATCGCGGGGGCTTTCGTACCCTGCTGACCGTCAAGTGAGGGGCTGATGCGTACACCTACCGATATGCTCTGCCTGCGGGCCGGCAACCGCTCTTTGCTGCTCCATCTGCCGAGCTGGCGCTGGCTGGCTCTGCTGGCCGTGGTGCTGCTGGCGCTTGCGCTGCTGGCCCTGAGCGTTGGCGGCGGCAAGCTCGGTTTTGCCGGGGTGGTCAACACCCTGCTGGGGGAGGGGACGCGGCTTGAGCAGCTCACTCTGTTCAAGATCCGGTTGCCGCGCATCCTTGGGGTGGTGGTGGCGGGGGCGGCCATGGGGCTCTCGGGCTGTCTGGTGCAGACGCTGGTTCGCAACCGGCTGGCCACACCCGACATGGTGGGGGTCAACAACGGGGCCTCTCTGGCCATCATCGTCTTCTCCCTCTACTTGACGGTAGGCAGCTGGCCCTGGTGGGCTGCCCCCATCGGCGCTATCTTCGCGGCGCTGGTGCTCTATGCCCTCTGCCGCAAACCGGGTGAGCAGGGCTATCTGTTCGTGGTGATCGGCATCGGCCTCTCCGAGCTGTTCGAGGCGCTCGGCCAGTTTGTGATGTCCACCCAGGCTTTGCTGCACCTGAGCTCCCTCTATCTGTGGAATATGGGCAGCTTTATCGCCGTGGGTTACAGCACCATCACCCCTATCGCCATCCTGTTGCTGGTGCTCTGCCCGTGGATCGTTTATCTCTCCCGCGCGCTGGCGGTGCTGCGCTTTGGTCCCGAGATGGCCAGAGGGCTTGGCGTCAACGGCGATCGGGTACAACTGGGCATTCTGGCCCAGGCCATTCTGGTGGCGGCGCTCGGCACCGCCATCGGCGGCCCCGTGGTCTTTATCGCCATGGCGGCCCCCATTCTTGCCTCTTGGCTGGTGAAAGACCGGGTGGTGCCGCTCTGGCTGGCGGCGCTTAGCGGCGCCCTGTTGCTGCTTGCCAGCGATACCCTGGTCAGGGTGCTGGCCAGCCCCCACGAGGTGGCGACCGGTATCATGACCCGCATTCTCGGCGGCTTGTTGCTGCTGTTTCTTCTTGTTAACGATCGCCAGAGGGCTGACTGATGACGCTCACCGTAAATCGCCTCCACTTCGCCTATCAGCAGACCCCCATTTTGCGGGACATCTCTTTCAGCGTGCCGAGGGGCAAGCTGGTGGGGATCGTCGGCCCCAACGGCTGCGGCAAATCGACCCTGCTCAAGCTGCTATCCGGCCAGATGAAAGCCCAACGCGGCGAGATCCTGCTCAAAGGCAAGCCGCTTGCCAGCTACCCCATGAAGGGGTTGGCGCGGGAGCTCGCCTACCTGCCCCAGCGGCCAACCCTGCCTGCCGGCATTCTGGTGGAGCAGCTGGTGCAGTATGGCCGCCACCCTCATCAGGGCTGGTTCAATCAGTGGGGCGAGGAGGATGCCCGCATGGTGCGCAGCGCCTGCGAGCGGATGCAGCTTGAAAGCATCTGGCAGCAGAGCGCCGCGTCCCTCTCCGGCGGGCAGGCGCAGCGGGCCTGGCTGGCGATGATCCTGGCGCAGGACAGCGACATGGTGCTGCTCGACGAGCCCACCAGCGCCCTCGATATCGGCCACCAGACCGAGGTGATGGAGGCGATTCACCGCATCACCGCCGAGGGTAAAACCGTGCTGCTGGTGATCCACGATCTGGCGATGGCGGCCCGCTATTGTGACGAGCTGATCGCCATCGGCGAGGGGACCATTGCCGCCATGGGCCCGGCCCGGGAGGTGGTGACCAAATCCCTGATCGACCAGCTCTACCAGACCAGTGTCGACATTCTGCATGCCCCCGGCGACGGGGCGCCCATTATCGTGCCCCGTCGCCACGAACATGGCTGCGCCCTGCGTTCGGCGAGTTGAGTCATATGGGCCTGTTCTGTGGGCTCACCGAGTGTATCCACGCGGCCGATTATCCGGGCCGTGCAACGAGAAGGAGTGAGATGATGAAGCGTTTTGCCGCCCTGGCAGCAGCCATCCTGATGCTGGCCGCGCCGCTGGTTCAGGCGCAGGAGATGCGTGAAGTGACCGATGCGTTTGGCCAGAAGGTGCAGGTGCCAGCCCAGCCAACGCGGGTGGTGGTGCTGAGCGAGCTGGAACTCGACAGTACCCTGACCCTGGGGCTGACCCCCATCGGCGCCGTCAATGGCCGTGGTCAACCTACCTTGCCCCGCTACTTGCTGAACAAGGCGGATATGGGGATCCAGGTGATCGGCGATCTCGACAGCCCCAATCTGGAGTCGCTGATTGCGCTGGAGCCCGACCTTATCCTGACCGGCCAGACCCGTCCCGAGCTGCTGACCTTGCTGGGGGAGATCGCGCCGACCGTGGTGACCAGCAAGTGGGGTGAGCCGTGGCAGGACAGCTTCCGCCGCACCGCCCACACCCTTAACCGCGACCAGCAAGGGGATACTTTCTTGCTGCAGTATGCCGAGCGGTTGACTCAGGCCCGCAGCAAGCTGGCCAAGCATCAGGGGGAGAGCATCAGCATAGTGCGCTGGAACCCCAAGGGGCCGAGCTTTATGTATCAGGGCACCTTTGCCAGCAGCGTAGTGGAGTCGATGGGGCTGGTGCGTCCGGACAAACAACAGGGGACTGGCGCGCCCCACTCACCGGCGCTCAGTCTGGAGTCCCTCAACCTGCTGGATGCTGACTGGCTGGTGGTCGGCACTCTGAGCGCCAGCGGTGATGCGGTGGATGCCATGCGTCAGGCGGAGCAGACCCCGGCGTTCCAGCAGCTGCCGGTGATCAAGGCCAAGCGCTTTGGCGCCGTGGACGGGTCGCTCTGGACCTCCAGCGGCGGCCCGCAGGCGGCTCTCAAGGTGATCGAGGATGTGGAGCAGTTGCTGGAAACCCGCAGCTGAGTGCAATGCGCACCAGAGGTTGACCCAACGAACAGGTTGAGCAAAAGAAGAGGGAGGCTGATGCCTCCCTCTTGCGTTGTCACTGTCTATCGTGACCTCTTGGCGAGCCAGAGCCGTTTATTGCGGCTGGATGGCTGTCACTGTGAGCTTGCCGCTCTGGCTTTCGGCATGAAAGTGGATGGCATCCCCCACCTTCAGCCCCTTGAGCTGTGCCGGATCTGCCACTCGAAAGACCATGGTCATGGGGGGCATCTTGAGATTCTCGATCGCCTCGTGCTTGATGCCGACCTTGCCGCTCCCCTCATCGAGGCGGGTAATGACCCCCTTGGTCATCACCATTGCGCCCTGTTCGCTCATCTCACCCGTCTGGCTCATATCGTGCCCTTCATGGTGCATCATCTCCTCGGCCTGCAGGTTGGTCTGGGTGGCAAGGCCAAGCAGCAGGGTCAGGGTCAGTGTTTTGTAGTTCATGATGGTTTCCTTATCGTTCAGTCAATATGGATCGTGAAATCGGGTTATTCGGCTTGTTGGTTCACTCTCTTGCCAAGGCTGCGGCTGCGCCATAGGTAGTAGGCGGCGGGCAGCACCAGTAGGGTCAGCACCAGCGCGCTCACCATGCCGCCGATCATGGGGGCGGCGATGCGCTGCATCACCTCGGAGCCGGTGCCGTGGCTCCACATGATGGGCAACAGGCCGGCGATGATGGTGACCACCGTCATCATCTTGGGGCGCAGGCGCAGGGCGGCGCCGTGGATCACCGCCCGGTGCAGCCCCGCCTGGTCCGGCTTGCCGCTGGCCACGAGGTCATCCCAGGCGTGGTTGAGGTAGACCAGCATCAAGACGCCGGTCTCCACCGCCACCCCCGCCAGGGCAATAAAGCCAACACCTACGGCGACTGACAGGTTGAAGTCGAGCAACCAGAGGGTCCAAATCCCGCCCACCACCGCCAGCGGCAAGGTGGTGAGAATGAGCAGCACCTCCTGGAAGCGGCGAAACGCCAGATAGAGCAGCAGCACTATGATGGCGACCGTGAGCGGCACCACGTAGGCGAGGCGCGCCTTGGCCCGCTCCATGTATTCGAACTGACCGGACCAGGTGAGGGCGTAGCCCGCCGGCAGCACCAGCTGCTTGTCCACCTCGGCCTTGGCCTGTGCCACGAAAGAGCCGATGTCGCGGCCGCGAATGTCGACGTAGACCCAGCCGTTGAGGCGCGCGTTTTCACTGCGCAGCATGGGGGCCTCGTCGCTGATGTAGACCCGGGCCACGTCCGCCAGCGCGATGCGGGCGCCGCTCGGGGTCACCAGCGGCAAGAGCTCCAGGCTGGCCACCGAATCGCGATAGCTCTGGGGATAGCGCAGGTTGATGGGGTAACGCTCGCGCCCCTCGATGGTCTGCCCCACCTCCATGCCGCCCACCGCGGTGGCGAGCACCGCCTGTACGTCAGCGATGTTGAGGCCGTAACGGGCCGCCTTGAGCCGGTCGATATCCACCTTGACGTAGCGGCCACCGGCTACCCGCTCGGCGTAGACCGATGAGGCGCCCTCCACCTTGCCGACGATCTTTTCCAGCTGCTGGCCGAGTTGCTGGATCACCTTGAGGTCCGGCCCCGCAATCTTGATGCCCACCGGGGTCTTGATGCCGGTGGCCAGCATGTCGATGCGGGTCTTGATGGGGGGCACCCAGGCGTTGGTGAGGCCGGGGAAGCGGATGAGGGAGTCGAGCTCCTCTTTCAGCTTCTCCGGAGTCATGCCGGGACGCCACTGGTCGCGAGGCTTGAGCTGGATGCTGGTCTCCATCATCACCAGATCGGCGGGGTCGGTGGCTGATTCGGCGCGCCCCGCCTTGCCGAACACGTTCTGCACTTCGGGCACGGTGCGAATGAGCTTGTCGGTCTGCTGCAAAATCTCCCGCGCCTTGCCCACCGAGATATTGGCCGCGGTGGTGGGCATGTACATGATGTCCCCCTCATCGAGCGGCGGAATGAACTCGGAGCCGAGGTACTTGAGCGGCCAGAAGCCCGCCACCGTCACCACGGCGGCGATGGCCAGGGTGGTTTTCGGACGGGCCAGCACGGCCTTGAGCAGTGGCACATAGCCCTGACTTAGCCAGCGGTTGAGCGGATTGGCCTGCTCCGCCAGCACCTTGCCACGGATGAAGTAACCCATGATCACCGGCACCAGCGTGATGGCGAGCCCGGCCGCGGCCGCCATGGCGTAGGTCTTGGTGTAGGCGAGGGGGTGGAACATCCGCCCCTCCTGCGCCTCCAGCGCAAACACTGGCAGGAAGCTGATGGTGATGATCAGCAGGGAGAAGAAGATGGCGGGCCCCACCTCGATGCTCGCCTCGGTGATGATGCGCCAGCGGTTCTTGTCCGTTAATGCTTCCCGCTCCATGTGTTTGTGGACGTTCTCGATCATCACGATGGCGCCATCCACCATGGCGCCGATGGCGATGGCGATGGCGATGCCCCCGAGCGACATGATGTTGGCGTTGATCCCCTGCAGGTGCATGACGATAAAGGCCACCAGAATGGCGATGGGCAGGGTGATGACCACCACCAGTGACGAGCGCAGGTGGAACAGGAAGGCGAGGCAGACCAGCACCACCACGGCGAACTCCTCCAGCAGCTTGCCGGAGAGGTTGTCGATGGCGCGCTGGATAAGGTCGGATCGATCATAGACGGTGACGATCTCTACTCCTTCCGGCAGGCTGCTTTTCAGCTCCGCCAGCCGTGCCTTGACCCCGTCGATGGTGTGCTGGGCATTCTCGCCGTAGCGCATGACGATGATGCCACCGACCACTTCTCCTTCGCCGTTGAGCTCGGCAATACCGCGCCGGCTCTGGGGGCCGGTGACCACATCCGCCACATCGCCGAGCAGCAGCGGGGCGCCGCGTACCGTGGTGCCGAGCGGAATCTGCTTCAGATCCTCGACGCTTTTCAGATAGCCGTTGGAGCGCACCATGTACTCCGCTTCCGCCATCTCGATGACGGAGGCACCTGTCTCCTGATTGCCCTGTTTGATGGCGGTCTCGATAAGGGAGAGCGGAATGCCGTAGGCGCGCAGCTTGTCCGGATCGACCCGCACCTGATACTGGCGCACCATGCCGCCGACTGTGGCAACTTCGGAGACCCCCTCCACCGTCTGCAACTCGTACTTGAGGAACCAGTTTTGCAGGGAGGTGAGCTGGCTGAGGTCATGCTTGCCTGTTTTGTCCACCAGCGCGTACTGATAGACCCAGCCCACCCCGGTGGCGTCCGGGCCGAGCTGGGGGCGGGCGGAGGCGGGCAGGTTGGGGGCCACCTGACTCAAATACTCCAGCACCCGGGCGCGGGCCCAGTAGAGGTCGGTGTTGTCGTCAAACAGCACATAGACGAAGGAGTCGCCGAAGAAGGAGTAGCCGCGCACCGTGGTGGCCCCCGGCACCGCCAGCATGGCGGTGGTGAGCGGGTAGGTCACCTGATCCTCCACCACCTGAGGCGCCTGGCCCGGATAGGAAGTCTTGATGATCACCTGCACATCGGAGAGATCCGGCAGGGCATCCACCGGGGTTTGCTTGACCGACCAGAGCCCCCAGGCGGTGAGCATGAGGGTCAACAGCAGCACCAGAAAGCGGTTGCCCACGGACCAGCGAATGATGGAGGGGATCATGATTCGGCTCCTTGCTTATTTGGTGCAGAGAGCGGAGAGCGGTTGCCTGTCAGGCAGCAAATGATGGCAGGGATCATGACTTCTTCTCCATCTCGGGCATCGCCATCTGATGCTGGCTATGGTCCATGCCTTCCATCTTCTCCATCTTATCCGACGCAGGCTTGGCGTCGCCGTCAGTGGCGGGAGCCTTCTCCTGATGGATGCTGGTGATGCGGTACTCATCCCCCTCCTGCATCACCTGCAGATGGAGGGTCTGTCCCTCGGCCAGCTTGCTGATGTCGACCCCGTTTGCCACGGTGAACTCCATCTCCATGGCGGGCCACTGCCACTCGGGGATGGGCTGGTGGGAGACCATCAGGGTGCGGTTGGCCAGATCGATGCTTTCAACCTCGCCTTGGGTCCACACCTGGGCGGGGCGCACCGCCGTCATGCGCTGGAAGTCCGAATCGATGGCCGATTCGGAGTCGAGCAGAAACTGGGCCGAGCTGACGATGTCGTCCCCCGCTTCAACTCCCTCCCGGATGGCAACCTTGTCGCCAAACTGTGGGCCCAGGGTGACGGCGACCGACTTGAAGCTGCCATCCCCCAGTGCCAGCACCAGCCGGTCCTGGCTGCCGGTACGGATCACCGCTTCGCTCGGTACCACCAGCCGGGGTTCGCCCAGCCCGGTGCGAATGCTCACCTTGGCGAACATATTGGGCTTCAGGAACTCGTCCGGGTTGGCAAAGCGCAGCCGTACCTTGAGAGTACGGGTGGCAGCATCCAGGGTCGGGTAGAGGTAATCGACCCGGCCCTGCCAGTGGCGGCCGGGGGCGTAGTCGAGGGTCATGGTGACCGGATCGCCCACCTTCAGCTGGGCGGCCTGGCGCTCGAACACCTCGGCGCTCACCCACACTTGCTTGAGGGTGCTGATGTTAAACAGCGCTGCGGCGGGCTCCACATACTGGCCTTCACGCACTTTGAGCTCGGAAACATAACCGCTGCTCGGGGCATAGATACGCACAGTCTCCTGCACCTGTCGGCTGCGCTTGAGGGCCGCTATCTGATCCGCCGGCACCTGCAGGGACTTGAGCTTGCCCTCGGCGGCGCGCAGCAGCAGGGGGTTGGCGGTGTTGAGCGCCAGCAGGTATTCGTGCTGGGCATTGACCAGATCCGGGGCGTAGAGCTCGTAAATCAGGCTCCCCTTGCTCACCTGCTGCCCCTCACTCTTGATGGCGAGGGTGCGGATCCAGCCTGCCATGCGGGCGTTGACCGCCTCCAGCCGGTCCTCGTCATAGCCGACGTAGCCCACCGTCTCGATCTGCTGGTGGATGGGGAGCTTCTCCACCTTGGCGAGCCGTACCCCCAGGTTCTGCTGGATCTCGGGGCTGATGGTGACAGTGCCCGGCGAGCCGCCCTGTTTTTCCTCATAGACGGGGATGAAGTCCATCCCCATGTTGTCCTTGGCGGGGGCATCGCGCTTGTCGCGCGGATCCATGGGGTTGACCCAGTAGAGCGGCGTCTTCTCCTTGGCTGCAGTGCCAGTTGTGGTCTGTTTGGCGGCCCAGTAGCCGCCACCGGCGCCGAGGGCCAGCAGCAGGGCCGATACCAGAAGTTTCTGGCTCATCGCACACCCCCACTCAGTGGCAGGGGGACAAGGTTCTTGGCGGCGATAAGGCCAGTAACAGGGACAAGTGACATCATATCTCTTCTCTTGTGCAGGCCGCCGGATGGGAGATGGACAAGGCATCACCCAAGGGATTGGCGGCAAACGGGGCGCAGCTGTATCAGCGCGCACGGCTCCCTGCGAGCGGGCCGGTTTGGCCGGGGCACAGGGTCAGGCAAGGCGGCAGGAAACGGGCAAGCCGAGGCTTGCCGCTGCCGCAAGAGAAGCGCTTTCTAGTGGCGCAACACCGACAGCATCAGGTGTCGGCGTGGCCAGGAGGGGGGATGGGTACCGCGGGATCGCAGGAAGGGATCCCGCAACCAGTTATCAAGCAGTGCAGTTGCGACGTTGTTGCCAAGCAGCATGGGGAAGATCAGCAGGGCGACCAATACACCCAGTAGAGCCATCGCGCCGAAGGAGAGGGCATTGACGCCGGTCTGCATCTGGCACTCATCGCCCATGGCTGACCCCTCGTCTCCCTGATGGCAGGAGAGAGGCATGACATCGCCCGGGTGATCCATTGCGGGCATTGCATGAGAGATATCGTCATCCGCCATCGCCATGGATGAATCGAACATCACCATCGACTGGGCCCTGTTTGGGGTCGGCTCGGAGGAGAGGGGAGAACCATGCCAGCTGATGCAGAGGGTCAGATTGCAGACGAGCAGCAGCGCCAGCAATAGCCGGGCCAGAGCAACAGAGGGCAATCTTGCAGCAAGCTGGGTGAGTGACAATCCTGACATCCTTAGGGGGCAAGTTGCCAAACTCTAAACCTTGCTCGCAGGAGAAGGTCAAGGCTTCTGCTGGCGCTGCTGTTGCAGGTAAAGGTCACTGTATTTCTCCAGCAGCTGGTCTATCCACTGACTCATGCCCGGCGCTTGCAGCATGGTCTCCAGTTGTTCGAGGGTGTCAAGATGGGGGGATTGCAGTGAAACAGAAATATAGAGCTCACCGCGCTGCAGTGGCCACTGCAGATCAGCCATTCCGCTGCTCGGGTAATTTTCGCTCAAAAACAGGCGGCCGGAAGAGCGGCCATAGGGAACGAAGTCGACCCGATCACTGGCCAGCAGGCCAAATACCTGCTTGAGGGAGTTGACCCTGTAGATACGGGTATTCGCTTGCAAAAAATCATCCATTTCGCTGCCAAGGCTGACGCCTATCATCATGGCTCCCCGCAGTCCGGTCAGATCCTCCCGTCGCTGCAGCAAGCAGCTTCCGGGTTGGCGCACGAACACCGCCATGTCATTGATGGCCATGGGCGTTCGGGTAAAGCGGGAGTAGTGTGCTCTCTCTTCGTTGAGCAGCGCACAGATATTGATGTCGACCTCTCCTTTCGCCACTTTCTGCTGACAGCGGGCCCAGGGGCCCACATAGGAGAGATCCATATTGAAACCCAACCGTTGATAGAGGGTACTGACGACTTCGGCACAAACGCCGATTATCTTGCCATCGCTCAGCCAGTTCCAGGGGGGATAATCGTGATGACCACAGGCGGAGAGGGTAGTGGTCGTCAAGGTCGTCGCGAGCCAGAGCTGAGCCAGCATATCCGGATCCTGTGCAAAAAAGTCTCGATGTGTGTCATTGAAGCACACCGCAGACAAAAAAATACCCCCGCACGGGCGGGGGTAGTTTGTTATCGGTGGAACGCCTAGGTAGAGCGTTACTGCTTGGCGCGCTTTTCCGATCCTCTCATGATGAGGCGGAAGAAGAGCGGGATAAAGAAGATGGCGATAAAGGTGGCCGCCAGCATGCCGCCGATGACCGGCCAGCCGAGGGCGTGACGGCTTGCCGCACCGGCGCCGCTGGAGGTGACCAGCGGCACGCAGCCGAGGATGAAGGCGAGCGAGGTCATCACGATGGGGCGAAAACGCAGGCGTGCCGCCTCCAGTGCCGACTCGATGAGGCTCATCCCCTCTTCGTGCTTCATCACCGCGAACTCCACGATCAGGATGGCGTTCTTGGCGGCAAGGCCGACCAGGGTCACCAGCCCGATCTGGAAGTAGACGTTGTTGGTCAGCCCCACCAGCCAGGTGGCGAGCAGGGCACCGAACAGGGCGAACGGTACGGCGGTGATCACCGCAAACGGCAGGCTCCAGCGTTCATACTGGGCGGCCAGAATGAGGAAGATCATCACGATACCGAAACCAAAGGCCATGCCTGCGCTGCCTGCGGCCGCTTTCTCCTGATAGGCGGAGCCGGTCCACTCCAGCTTGGCGTCGTTGCCAAGAGCCTCATTGGCGACCTCTTCTAGCGCGGCGATGGCCTGACCCGAGCTGTAGCCGGGGGCGGGCTGGGCCATGATCTTGGCGGCCTGGAAGATGTTGAAGCGTTCGACCAGTTCGGGGCCGGTGGCATCACGCACCGTCACCAGACTGCTGAGCGGGATCATCTCCCCCTTGTCGGAACGGACATAGACGTTGCGGATGTCGCTCTTCTTGGCGCGGTAGTCGGCCTCGGACTGCAACTGCACCCGGTAGGTACGGCCGAACTGGTTGAAGTCGTTGACATAGACCTGGCCGAAGGTGGCCTGCATGGTGTCGAACACCGCGTTGATGGGCAGCCCAAGCGCCTTGGCTTTTTCGCGATCCAGGTCGAGATAGACCTGCGGTACGTTGGCGCGGTAGGTGCTGGTGACGCTGGCAAACTCCGGGCGCGCCTTGGCAGCTTCGAGGAAGCGCTGCACTTCGCCTGAGAAGGCCTGGGCGTTGCCGGTGCCACGGTTTTGCAGATAGGCCTCAAGGCCACCTGTGGTGGACATCCCCTGAATGGGGGGCGGGTTGAAGGAGGCGACAAAGCCATCCGCCAGCCCCATCAGGCTCAAGCCCTGGAAGGTCTTGGCCAGCGAGAAGGAGTCCTGCCCGGCCCCCTGACGCTCGCTCCAGTCCTTCAGGGTAATGAAGGTCATGCCGCTGTTGCTGATGATGGCATTGGAGAGAATGTCAAAGCCCGAGAAGGTGATCACATCCTTCACATGGGGGTTGGCCATGGCGATCTTGTCGAACTGATCCGCCACCGCCTGGGTCCGGCTCATCGCGGCCGCATCCGGCAGCATGACGGCGGAGATGAGGTAGCCCTGATCTTCGTTCGGTACCAGTTCGCCCGGCACTTTCAGGAAGAGGCTGTAGATGGAGAGGATCAGCACGGCGATGATGGCAAAGGCGACCCCCACCCGACGGTTGAGGAAGGCCACACCCCGCACATAGCCGCGGGTCAGCTGGTCAAATTTTTCGTTGAACCAGACGAAGAAGCGGGCCGGTTTGTGGTGTCCCTCTTTCAGCAACACGGCACAGAGGGCCGGGGAGAGAGTCAGTGCCACCAGACCGGAGATGGCGACCGAGACCGCGACCGTGATGGCGAACTGCTTGTACATCACCCCTGTCATGCCGCCCATAAAGGCGACCGGCAGGAACACGGCGCAGAGCACCAGCACGATGGCGACCACCGGACCGGAGACCTCCTGCATGGCGAGGATGGCAGCCTCTTTGGCGGAGCACTTCTTCTCGCTCATGATCCGCTCGACGTTCTCGAGCACCACGATGGCGTCATCCACCACGATGCCGATGGCGAGCACCATGCCGAACAGGGTCAGCAGGTTGATGGAGAAGCCGAGCACCAGCATGCCGGCGAAAGTCCCGATGAGCGACACCGGCACCGCGATACAGGGGATCAGGGTGGCGCGGAAGTTCTGCAGGAACAGATAGACCACCACGAACACCAGTACGATCGCCTCGAACAGGGTGTGTACCACCTCTTCGATGGAGATCTTCACGAACTCGGTGGTGTCGTAGGGGATCTGGTACTCGATATCCTGCGGGAAGCGCTCCTTGAGTCGCTCCATGGTGGCGTGTACCGCATCGGCAACCGCGACGGCGTTGGCGCCCGGTTGCAGATAGGTGGCGATACCGATGGCCGGTTTGCCGTTGGCGCGGGCCACCAGATCATAATCCTTGCCCCCCAGCTCGACCCGGGCGACATCGCGGACCCGGATCTTGGAGCCATCGGGCATGGAGCGGACGATGATGTTCTGGAACTCCTTCACATCCTCAAGGCGCCCCTTGGTCTGCACCGTGTAGGTGAAGTCGATGGGGGCCGTGGTGGGTTGGGCACCGATCTTGCCCGCCGCGAACTGGGTATTCTGCTCGCGAATGGCGCCAATCACGTCGCTCGGGGTGAGCTCGAGCTGGGCCAGTCGATCCGGTCGCAGCCAGATACGCATGGCATAGTCGGTACCGCCAAACAGAGTGGTATCACCGATGCCAGGAATCCGCTTGAGCTCGTCGATGATGTTGAGCAGGGCGTAGTTCGACAGATAGGTGGTATCAAACGAGCCATTCGGTGACTGGAGGGTGACCACCTGCAGGATGGAGGTCGATTTCTTCTTGACCGTCACCCCCTGCTTTTTCACCTCTTCCGGCAGCTGGGCCATGGCGGCCGAGACCCGGTTGTTGACGTTGATGGTGGCCTGATCCGGGTCGGTGCCGATCTCGAAGTAGACGTTGAGGTTCATCTGGCCGTTGGAGGCCGACCCCGACTGCATGTAGATCATCCGCTCTACGCCGTTGATCTGCTGCTCCAGCGGCGCTGCCACGGTCTGGGAGATCACCTCCGGGGTTGCGCCCGGATAAAACGCCGTGACCGAGACCACCGGCGGGGTGATCTGGGGATATTGCTCGATGGGGAGCGCCCGCATCGCCGCCAACCCGCCCAGCACGATAATGATCGAAATCACGCTGGCGAAGATGGGGCGTTCTATGAAGAACTTGGAAAACATACGGGCTCCTTACTTGGCCGCAGACTGGCTGACCACCTTGCCGGTGATCGCCTTCATCTCGTCGGCAGAGACAGGTTTCACCACAGCGCCGGGGCGAGCCTTCATCAAGCCTTCGACGATATAGCGCTCACCTGCCTGCAGGCCGCTCTCGATCAGCACGCCGGAGTCGACTGCCGCGCCCAGGGTCACCGGACGGGGCACCACCTTGTTGTCGGCATCGACCACCATCACCATGCGGTCAGCCTGGGACTGGACGATGGCGCGCGGCGGCACCACGATGGCATTTTTGCGGGTGCCCAGATCGATGGTCATGCGGACAAACTGGCCCGGCAGCAGTACGCCGTCCTTGTTGTCGAAGATGGCGCGGGCACGGATGGTGCCGGTCTGCGGATCGACCCGGTTGTCGGAGAAGTTGAGCTTGCCCGCCTCCGGATAGAGGGAGCCATCGGCCAGACGGATATGGGTGCGCCAGGTGGTGGCATCCTTCGCTTCAATCACTCCTTTCTTTACCGAGTTTTCGAAGTTGAGGCGATCCTGCTCCGAGTAGGAGAAGTTGACGTAGAGCGGATCAAACTGGGTGATGGTGGTGAGCAGGCCGTTGTCGCCGCTGGTGGAGATAAGGCTCCCCTCGGACTGGGAGCTCTTGCTCGCCATGCCGTTGATGGGGGCGGTCACCTGGGTGTAGCTGAGGTTGAGCTCCGCCTCTTTCACCTTAGCCTGAGCGGCCTGATGGCTGGCGATGGCCGCTTCGTAGTTGGCGATGGTGTCGTCATAGTCCTTGCGACTCACCACCTGACGCTTGAAGAGGGGAATGATGCGATCCCGGTCGGCACGGGCCTTGTTGAGACGGGCCTGCTCCTGAGCCAAGGTCCCTTTGGCCTGCTCCAGTGCCACCTTGTAGGGCTCAGGGTCAATCAGAAACAGCTCCTGACCGGCGGTAACCGGCTGGCCTTCCACATAAGTGCGCTTGAGCAGGATGCCACTGACCCGGGAGCGCACATCGATCTCGCGAAAACCGGCGGTCTCTCCCACCATCTCGGTGGTGAGCGGCACATCGGTCAGCTTGACCTCGGCGACCACCACAGGGACGGCGGGCATGGTCTGTGCCGTCTGGGTCGTCTCGCCGCCACAGGCACTCAGACCGCTGATCAGCGCCAGGGTCAGCAAGCTGCGTTTGTAAACCTCTCTTCCGGCATTGGGCACCTTCATCATCACACTCCTGTTGGATCGATTTCGGCTGCTGCGTTCAGCATGTTTCTCCATACACATCATTAACTTCATGATTAAAAAAACAACTTCTTTATGATTGGAATGGGAGATGATAGGACGGCAACCTTGAACACAACCTTCTCAAAGTGGCAATTAGGGTTGCCGATTGACGAAAAAAGTCTGACTTTTCCGATTTGGGCGGGGGCTTCGGGGATGTTCATCCCGGGCCAGGGCTCTTCGCAACCGTATCACGCCAGCCACTCCTTGCTGCAAAAAATAAGGTGCCATAAGGCACCTTTTCTTCATGGGTTTTTTACGCCCTTTTATCGCAGGCAACCGCGAGCCGCTTCACAGTTTACGAATTCGTCGCGGTTCATCGGTTAATCTTGCGCCGCATCAGGCAAAGCAGGCCCAGATGGGTGCGTGGTCGGAGGGTTTCTCGATGCCGCGCAGCTCGTAGTCGATACCGGTCTCGGTCACCTTGTCCTTGAGAGCATCGGAGGCCATGATGAGGTCGATGCGCAGGCCACGGTTCTCGTCAAAGCCCTTGGAGCGGTAGTCAAACCAGGAGAAACGCTCGCACTCGGTGGGGTTGGCGGCGCGGAAGGTGTCGGTGAGACCGAACCCTTTCAGTCGCTCCATCCATTCGCGTTCGATGGGCAGGAAGGAGCATTTGCCATCCCGCAGCCAGCGTTTGCGGTTTGCCTCGCCGATGCCGATGTCGAGATCGGTGGGGGAGATATTCATATCCCCGATCAGCACCAGCTGGTCGTCCGGGGTGTGGTTGGTCTCGAGGTAGTGCTGCAGATCCTCGTAGAACTTCTGCTTGGCCGGGAACTTGGTCTCGTGATCCTGACTTTCACCCTGCGGGAAGTAGCCATTCATCACCTTGATGAGGGAGCCGTCTTCGCGCTCGAAGGTGGCCATGATCATCCGGCGCTGGGCCTCTTCGTCATCGGTGGGGAAGCCTTTCTCCACCTTGACCGGCTTCTGCTTGCTCATGATGGCCACCCCGTAGTGGGCCTTCTGGCCGTGAAACTCCACGTGATAGCCCATGGCCTCCACATCGGCCAGCGGGAAGGCTTCATCGTGCACCTTGATCTCCTGCAGGCCGATCACATCGGGCTGGTGCTTGTCGATGATGGCTTGCAGCTGGTGCAGACGGGCGCGCAGGCCGTTGATATTGAAAGAGATGATCTTCATGTCCGGGATGCTCATGTCATTTTTATAAGTGGCTATTGGACTAGGAATCGGCGGTGGATGCAAGTTCGGGGGCTGTGACTGGTGCAGCTGCTTGGTAATCTGTTTACGATCCGTCGCGAGAGGCTGTCAGCAAGGTGAAGCGCAGCGCAGGAACCGGATTGTATATGTATACATGAGGATTCCAAGCAGCACATGAGCCTTGATCACAGCCTCGCAGTAGGATCGTGGACAGGTTTTAGCGGGTCATCTTCTTGACGAAAACCACCACAAACAGCGCCAGCGTAAAGCTGCCGGTGAAGGCTTCGAAGGCGGCGAAGATCCTGGAGAGCCCGACCGGAGTGAAGTCGCCGTACCCCAATGTGGTGAAGGTGACCACGCTGTAGTAGAGGCATTCGAGCAGGAAGATGGCATTTTGCTCGAGCGGGGCACCGGGTTGGTAGATGAGGTGCTCGCCCTGAAAATGCAGTCCGCAGAAGAAGTAAAAAATGCTGCAGATAAAGATGAGCAGCAACGAGAAGAGCACCACCCGCATCGGGGCCTCGCCATAGCCGCAGAAGAGATCGACCACCCAGGAGGTGAAGCGCTGGGTCGACCAGAACGGCAGTTGCAGGCGGCGCATGGTGAGCTCCTGCTGGATATAGTTGCCAGACATGGTGAAGATCCCCTGTGCCTCGGAGGCTTTGCGCAGATCCCGGTAGGTCTCTTCCGCCTCCTTGAACCAGATGCGCGCCTGTTTGGGATCCTGTTCGCGGCGCCCCTTGCGATCCTGCATCACCCGTTTGCCGGTCTGCATGTTGTCGAGCCGGGTGTTGTGCCAGCGGATGCCGAGCAGGTTGACGTCATCGAGGGTAGCGCACTGGAGGTTGGCATCACTCAGATCAGCCTTCATCAGGCTGCCGCCCTTCATGCGCAGGCCGTAGAGGTGACCACCGCGCAGGTTGGCGCGATAGAGGTTGCACTGCTCCAGCAAAAATCCCTGATCGGACTCCTTGTTGACCAGATTGAGACCCGCCAGATTGGCCCGTGACAGCTGCAGGCCGTGGCAGAGTCCGCCTGCGCGAACGTACTGTTCAAGCGCCTCGGCGCTGCGGGCTTCCTGATGGGTATGGTGGGGATCATGCCAGTGGCAGAGATCGTGATCGCCAGCCTCTTCACTGCAGTGGCGGCCATCGGCCACCAGATAACGACACATCGCCATCTTCGTTTCCCTCGCATTGCCGAACTGGTTTCAGCATAGGCGGGGAAAAGGGGGCGCGGCGGCGTCGTCTTAGCTGAACTGGTTGAACTCCTGACGCAGCTTGCGAAAACGCTCCTGCTGGGCCGGGTTGAGGGGGATGCCGTCGAGCACGTCCAGGGTGTCTTTGCACTCGGCACCAAACTCCGGGCTCTTGCGGTTTTTCTGCATCAGTTGCAGCAGCACCTGGATCTTGTTGAGAGCCGCACCGGTATTGGCGGGGGCGCGGCGCAGGGCCTCGCGAAAATGACCGAGGGCCTGCTCCAGCTCGCCGCTCTGATAGGCCTTGATCCCCAGATCGTTGAGCTGCTGGTAGCGCTGACGCCGCTCCAGCACTGTCTTGTCATCGCGGGTTGCCTGAATGCAGGTGGTGAGCAGCCGATCTTCGTCCTCCGCCAGCAGCCCTTGCAGGCTTTCGGCATATTCGAACTCGCCGAGCTGGTAGAGGGCGAGGATGGTCTCACCAAGCAGGGCGGGGGGCATGGTGGCCGGTTCATCGAGCCAGTTCTGGTTGGCGCGATAGAGCATCTTCTTGCCCTTGAGCAGCTCCCCCAGCGCAATCTGCACCCGGGCCTGACAGATCTGCTCGAACACCGGGTAGTTGAACTCCGACATCATCAGCGAATCGCGGATGCGCGACAGGGCAGAATTGACCTGCTTTTGCAGGTTGGCGATGTGGTAGCTGTCGTTGCTGTTGAGGGCGTAGAGGGTCAGGGTCTGGATATAGGCCCCCAGATAATGGGGCGTGCGATGGATCGAGTTGCGCGACAGGTCGATCAGCGACATCAGCACATCCTTGGCCTGGGCGTAGTCGTGACGCTGCAGGCACACCTCCGCCAGCCGACGGGAGAGTTGCACAGACTGGGGGGAGATATCCACCGCCCGTCTGAGCTCCTGCTGCGCCTGCTCGTCATTGCCAAGGGCCAGCAGGGATTCCGCCAGCCAGAGGTGAGCCTCCACCATCAGCGGGGTATTTTTGAGGGTCGCCTGCAGATGGCTGACCGCCTCTTCGTGGAGCCCCAGGGTGTTGCAGGCCTTGCCCAGCGTCAGGCGGGCCCAGCTGTTCTCCTGCCCGGCCAGCAGCTGGCGCATCAGGGCGCGCGCCTCCTGCGCCTGACCCAGCTTGAGGTGGGTATCGGCCTGCAGGCAGCGGCAGTAGTTGGCAAAACGGGGCACCGCATCGGCCCGCTCGGCACAGGCGGTAATGAGGGCTGCCAGATTGTCATCGGCCAGCGCGGTAAAGACGCTGGCCAGGGCGTTGCGCCGGGCGAGGGCACGCTTCAAGCGAAACGAGAACTGCTCTTGGGAGAAAGGTTTCATCAGGTATTCGTCGGGCTCGGCTTCCAGCGCGCTCAGTACCATGGCGCGGGAGCTGTCGCCACTCACCATGATCACCACGCTTTGGGGCGGGATCAGGTCTTTGTCGCGCAGGCTTTCGAGCAACTGGCGGCCATTCTCGCCAACCCCGAGATCGTAATCGATGAGATAGATGTCGAAACTGCCCTTCTGGCAGCGGCGCCGCGCATCCTCGGCGGTATTGGAGTAGGTGATGTTGCTGATACCCAGATTGAGCAGCATCGCCTTCATCATCACCTGAAACGAGCGCTGCTCATTGACCATCAGAATGCGTTGTGGCTTGGCTGGGCTCTTTTTTTCTGGCTCTTGTTCAGGTGTCTGCATCTGTCTGGGTCGAGGCGCTACGGGCTGATGGGAGAAAGTGTGCCACCAAAGCGCCCGAAGAGGCAATTGGCCAAGTTGTCGATTGCGAACCATCTCCGTTTGTCCGCCTTTTGCCCGCGATGAGTGAAAGAAAAAGGCCCTGTTGCCAGGGCCTTGAACTCAATGTTTTTTCTCTGCCAGATAGGGAGCAAATTGCGGCGTGTACTCGGCTTTGAACCCCTGTTCGGTCTTGATGATGAGATAGACCGCCAGCTGGTGTTGTTTGGCAAATGCCAACCCCGCTTCAGGCCCCATCACCATCAGCGCGGTATCGAGGGCATCGGCCTCCAGTGCGGTCGGGGTGATGACGCTGGCGGAGACCAGCTTGTGGGTGACCGGCTGGCCGGTGGCGGGGTCGATGATATGGGAGTAACGCTGGCCATCCAGCTCGTAGTAGTTGCGATAGCTGCCCGCTGTGCTGAGCGCCATGCCGTTGGGGATGACGATATCGGAAAACGCTCCCGGCTGATCGGAGGGTTCGACGATGGCCACTTTCCATGGCGAGCCCTTGCTGTTGTTGCCCTTGCTGCGCACCGCACCGGCCACTTCGATCAGGTAGTTGTGTACCCCCTTGCCTTCGAGCAGGGCGGCAATCTCGTCAGAGGCGGCCCCCTCGCCAAGGGTGGATAGGTCGAGATAGAGATCCGGGATCGTTTTTTCGAGCAGGAAGTGATCCCCCTGCGGGGTCAGGGTCAGCTTGTCGATGCCCACCTTGTGGCGGGCGGCGGCGATGGCTGCCTCATCGGGCCGCTTGACCGGCCGTTTGTCCGGGCCAAAGCCCCACAGATTGACCAGCGGCCCGACCGTGACATCAAGCTTGCCATTGGTCAGGTGACCTGCATCAATCCCCTGCTGGACTATGATGGCCATGGCGGGCGGGATGGCAAACGGGGTGTTGGCGGGTCCCTGATTGAAACGGGAGATGAGCGAACCCGGATCGTAGGTGGAGATCTCCTTGTTCATCCGGGCCAGCAGGCTCTCTACGTCGCTTTTGAGGGAGGGCTCCCCACCGGGATAGCTATCGCTCAGGGTCACCACATAGTAGGTGCCCATGGTCTTGCCCTGAATACGGGTCTGGGCAGGCGGGGTGGGCTGGCAGCCGGCCAGCGCCAGCAGCAGGGTCAGCAGCAGGCCGCGCAGGGCCGCCACGGGGGTTATCGCAATCATCCGGCGCTCTCATCTGGAGAAGGTTCATATCGGGGCGCTAGCTTAGCCAAGGGGCGGCCTTCGGGCGAGCCCTGATAGGGCCAATCGGAGGTAAAAGGGCAGAAAAAATTAAACATTTTTGAACCTGTGGTGGGAGTGGGTCGTATCGTCCCTCCGTGAGGGAGAGAGTGGCGAGTAGATCACCGTCTGGTGACTTGGCCCGCAGCTTTGGCCAAAAGCCATAGCCGATTGAAGACAATTGAGTAAAATGAAGGTCGATTTTGACGGCATCTTTGCGAAGCGTTCACCGCATCCGCCAAGTCGTTGCCATCCATTGCCAATCAAAGGAGAAGATGATGAAAAAGGCGATTACCCTGCTGTTTCTGAGTACCCTGGCTGCCCCCGTGCTGGCGGATGAGTGTGCACTGGTCATCGAAGGCAATGATGCCATGCAGTACAACCTCAAAGAGATGAGCGTGCCGGCCACCTGCAAGGAGGTGACGGTCACCCTGAACCACACCGGCAAGCTGCCTGTGACCGCCATGGGTCACAACTGGGTGCTGGCCAGCACCGCCGACTATCAGACCGTGGCGACTGCCGGGATGAGCGCCGGGGCCGAGAACGGCTATCTGCCCAAGGATGATCCCCGTGTGCTGGCTCACACCAAGCTGATCGGCGGCGGCGAGAGCAGCAGCGTGACCTTCAAGACCGACGGTCTGGCGGGCAAGGATCTCACCTTCTTCTGCTCCTTCCCCGGCCACTTCGCCATGATGAAGGGCTCCTTCAAGATCAACTAAGGTGCTGACTGGCACAAGCCGGTTGCCTCAATAGCAAAAGCCGGGATTTCCCGGCTTTTTCATCTCTGCTGTTTGTGTGTGGCGTGGCATGACTGCACACCGCCGACTTTTGCGCTATTTGGCCTGCAGGGTAAAGAAGGCGATGGCGGTCTTCTTCTGGCATTCGAAGTGAATGCTCTCTTCCCCGGTCACCACCAGCGTTTCGTTGATGGCCACCTCTTTGCCCTGCACGGCCAGCTGGCCGCTCAGCAGGTGACAGAGGTAGGTTTTCTCTGGCTCGAGGGTAAGGGTCAGCGGGAAGGGGAGGTTCAGCACCCGCACGTTGGCGCTGATGCGATCCGGGTGGTAGATAAGCCCCAGATCGGTCACCTCTTTTTTCAGCAACTCGCAGTGGGTCTCCTCATCGCCGCTAAAGTGCGCCGCCTCGAAGGTGGCGTAGGGGTGACCATTGAGCACAAAGCCAGCCCCGCTCACCGGCAGCAAAATGCGCTGATAGCCAGGAAAGGGGGAGAAGGGGCTCGCGCTCTTGATGGGGGCCGAGCTCAGTCGATAGTCAAAGTCGAGTTTGGCAAGGCTGCTCCCCTTGGGGGAGATGAGGATCTGGCTGGTAGTGCCCTGCTGGTTTTTCCAGGGCATCTTCTGGTGGTCAGACTCTTTAATCAGGGTGATCACGGGCACTTCCTCACGATAAAAAAACGCAGGGAGCCGGGGACATCAGCCCCGGCTCCCTGATAGAGATTGGCGATGGTAAAGGCGATCAGCCCTGACCATCCAGAGCGGCCAGCCGCGCTTCCATGGCGGCGAGACGGCTCTTGAGCTCGCTCACTTCCAGCTCCAGCTCGCTCAGACGGTCGGCGGCAGGGGAGGCATAGGCCGCGGCGGGGGCGGCATCCATCATCGCCTGAATATCCACTTCGCCGCTAAACAGGTGGGCGTAGCGGGATTCGCGCTTGCCCGGCTCGCGTGGCAGCTTGACCACGTAGGGGCCACGCTCGATGAGCTGGGTCAGCACCGCATCCACCTCGGTGACATCATCGAAGCTGCAGAGGCGGTTGGTGCGCGAGCGCAGCTCCCCCGGGGTTTGCGGGCCGCGCAGCAGCAGTTCGCAGACGATGCCAAGCTCCTGGGCACTGAATTTCAGCTCGCCAAATTCGGTGTTGCAGAATCTGTGCTGATAGCGGGGCACCCGGGCGTTGAAGCCGGCGGTGTTGACCACCAGCCGCTTGCGGATCAGCTCGTCCACCACGGCGCGGATATCGAGCTCGGAGAGCTCCAGCACCGGCTCGCGGTTGCTCTTCTGGTTGCAGGCGTTGACCAGTGCATTAAGGGAGAGGGGATATTGATCCGGGGTGCAGATCTCTTTTTCAATCAGACAGCCGATGACGCGGGCTTCCAGCGGGCCAAGTACTAACTCCATTTCCTACTCCCTTCCAAATCGAGACATCAAGAGCCCCTATCTTAGTCATGGTCCGCGCCGCGTCTAGCGTTGCGCGCCATTTTTGCGAGCTGATCAGAGCGTTGGCGAAAGGCTCGCCAACGCCAGAGGTCTCCGCTTTTAGCGCTGCCCCTGATAGAAGCGCGCTTTATTGGCATACATGGCGTCGTCCGCCACCCGGCTCAGCTCCGCCAGCGGGGTCTGGTCGCTGCTGCTCCAGCCGATGGCAAAACGCAGCGGGAAGCTGTGCTCCCCATGCTGCACAATGGCGTGCTGCTGGCTTGCCTCCAACCTGCCTGCCAGCTGCTGGCTGGCGAGGTGATCCGCCTCCGCCAGCAGAACGAACTCGTCGCCGCCGATGCGGAAAATCTTCTCATCCTGACGGCAGAGGGTGCGCAGCTGGCGAGCCATCTGGATCAGCAGGGCGTCGCCAGCCTCGTGCCCATACTGGTCGTTGGTACGCTTTAGGCCGTTGAGGTCGAGCATGAAGAGGGCGAGGTGACGCTCCGGATGGCGCGCCAGCACTGCTTGATAGTGGTGGAAGGCCTCTTCGAACGCCTGCCGGTTGGGCAGCCCGGTGAGGTTGTCGGTGCGGGCGACCCGCGCCAGCTCATCGGTGAAGAGGCGCCCCTCGATGCCCACCGCCAACTGCTTTGCAAACAGCCGCAAGATGGCCCTGTCTTCGGACTCCAGCCCTTCGGCGCTCACCATCAGATAACCAAACAGCACGCCACTTTGGCTACCGGGCAGAGTCATGATCTTCCAGAGTGCGTTATCCCACTGGCATTCGGAGTGTTTAACCTCCTCATCCATCAGTTGAGCCAGTTTCTCCTGCAGGGCATCCCGCAAGGGGGCATCGACCCCCTGGGTCAGGGAGTAGTGAGGCTGGCCATCGCGGCGGATCACCAGCCCCCAGCGGTGGCCGGGATAGAGCTGCGAGAGTTGCAGCAGGGCGGAGCTGGCCAGCTCGGCAATATCGATATCCAATTGCTGGTGCAGACCGAACTGCAACCAGGATTGCAGGATATGGCGGCTGCGCTCCTCCCGGCTCAGGGCCGAGCGCAGGGCGGTCGTTTGCGAGGCGACCTCTTGCTCCAGTTCGTCGTTGAAGCCGAGCAGCCGCTGGTTGAAGGCCTCTTTCTCGCTATTGGCCTGTTGCAGCTGTTCATTTTGTTGATAGAGCGCCCGCACCTGATCCGAGATGGTGCTGGCCATCTCCTGCAGCAACTGGCGCACCTCGTCGTACTCCACAAAGCGCAGCGGCGCCTGCCGTTGCTGGTAATTGCCCTTGCCATAGCTGCGCACCAGCGCGGCCAGCGAGCGCAGCGGTCGGGTGAGCCAGCGGGTGAGCCAGACGCAGCCGATGGCCACCAGCAGCAACATGACGGCGATGCTGACGGTCAGCAACTGCTGGGATTTATTGAGCTCGCTGACCCTGTCATTGCTGTAGCTGTAGAGGGTGATGGTGGGGGTGATCTCCTGCTCCAGCTGGGACCAGCCAATGGCCAGGGGCTGCGCCATCTTGCTTGGATCCCTGTCATCCATGGCGTTGGCGCTCTGGTGAGCCCCTTCATAAAGACGGTTCTCGCCCTGGGAGATCACCAGATATTCGCTCCCCTTGAGATAGGGTTCCAGCAACTGGGCCATCTGCCGCCAGGGGAGAATGGCCATCACGAAGCCGGAAGGGGTCTGCATCACCCCAGCGCGCTGGTGGTTGCGATAGATGGGGGCCACCAGCGCCAGCCCGCCGCTGCGGTTTTGCTCCATGTCGTCGACCAGTACGGGATCATTGACGGGGAGCAGCAGATGCTTGCCCTGTTTCGCCTCGCGGGTCTTGCCCCAGGCCATCAGCTGCGGCATCAGGTTGCTCGTCTCGAGGTGGGAGGCCTGGCCATTGATGTACTCCACCACCAACCCCTTGTCATCGATGAGGTAGGCCGAGGTGATCAGGCTGTTGGATTTGACAAAGGTGGCCAGCGCCAGCCGGGCATGGCTGGAGAAGAGAAAGTTGTCGAGGGCCTGATGGAGTACCCGATCCTGGCTGAGCTGATTGAGCTGGGTGCCGATCAGCTCGCTGCGAAAGCGGGCCTCGCGGGTCATGCTGGTGAGGGCCCGCTCCAACTGCGATTGCTCGCTCTGGGCGATGATCTGGTGCTGGCGGATCAGCAACACAGTGCTGGCCAGCAGCGCCGGCAGCAGGGCGACGGTGAACAGGATGATGATGAGGGTCGGTCCAAGCCGAAAGGTGCGATGTTTCATGGTGCTTTGACCTGCCGGTACTGCTGATCGGCCAGCTGCTGCATATAGCGGGCGGTGTCGGCGGCACTGATCCCCTCTTTAAAGCGCTCGAACCCTTTCTCCATCGCTTGCCAGGCGATGGACATGGCGCTGTCGGAGGGCATGGGGGTACTGAGGGTGAACTGTTCCAGCAGCACTTTTTCCTGAGGCGTGGGACGGCGGCTGATGGCGGTAAAAGCCTGCTGATTGACCGGCAGCAGCGCTCCCTGATGATAGATGAACTGCTGAATATCCTGACGCTGGATAAAGGCCATCAGTGCCTTGATGACGGGTTGCCGATCCTCATCATCCATCGCCCAGCGGGAGGCTCCCATTACGTAGGCGCCGCTCATGGAGTGCATGGGATGGCTTTGCCAGCGGGGCAGCAGGGCGACACCCAGCTTATCCCCCATGTTCTTCACCAGATCGTTGAAGGCCCAGTCCCCATTGATGAGGTAGGCGCTCTTGCCCTCATTGAAGCGGGCGAGGGCGGTGTCATAGTCGCACTCGGGATCGACCCACTGTTCGCTGACGACGGTGCGGTAGGCCTCCAGCGCCTGCACCATGGCCGGGCTGTCGAGGGTGATGTGCCCTTCGGTCACCGGCGAGCCGCCAAAGGTGTGTAAAAAGGCGGCGAAGTAGTACATGTCGTGATAGGGCCAGCTGACGGGGTAGACCCCCTTGGCCTTGAGGGCCGGGGTGATAGCAGTCAGTTGCTGCCATTGGGTCACCGGAGTCGAGACCAGCGCCTTGTTGTAAAACAGCATCAGATGGTTGCCCTGCATCATGGGCATGCCCCAGCGTTGCCTATCCAGGGTGACATAACGCAAGGCGCTGGCCATCAGCGCGGGGGAAAACCACTCGGCCGGGAGGGTGGCGAGGGTCATCTGGCGATAGAGGCCGATAAAATCGGAGGGGATCAGCATCAGGTCGGGCAGCCCCCTGGCCTGAGCTGCCAGCAGGAGATCCGCCTTGATCTTGCCCGGCTCAATCTGGGTGACCCGCACTCTGTGGTTCCCCTCCTGATTGAAGCGGGCGATCACGTCGTCGATCACGTAACCGGCTTGCTGGGAGTGCCACAGCTCCAGTTCAGGCTCCTGAGCCTGCAGGGGGTGGCTCAATGTGAACAGGCAAAGCAGCAAGAGATGATAAAAAGATCGTTTTTTGCTCATGTTATCATCACCGTTATTCCCTGAATTCCAAGGAAAAAATGTAACAAACTACCAGCAAGATCGGTAGGCTCGGGTGTCAACTAATTGACTGAAACAACAAAAAGCCCGGCGCGTGGGCCGGGCTGGGGGATAAATTGCTTATCCGCATATTCTTCGAGGCATCTATTGTGGATGTTGTTTGAGGATGTCGTATATCTCCTCTTTCAGTTTGAGTTTCTGTTTTTTCAGATCTCTCACCTCGGCGCTATAGTCGCTGGCGTGATGCTTTTCCAACTTTCTAATCTCCGCATCCAGGTCGTTGTGCAAGTCAAACTTCTTCTGGAAATGGACATCACTGCTCTTCAGTTTCGAGATGAGTTCTCTGTACTCTGGGAACATGTAATGGAGCCTCCTTGGTTTCGTTTGATTGTGCCTGTAAGACCAAAGCTACCCCTTAGTGCCGGGGATAAATGTGATCCTGATCGGATTTGGGGGCAATGATTTGGAGTATTCGGCGGGATATTTATAACTTGTTGAATCAAAACAAGATAAGTGATTTGTCAATCTGAATGGTGAGCCAAACTGTGCGACAAGTCACAACAGGGGCTGTGTTGGCGTGAGGGGGCAGGATCAAAAAAAGGGGCCGAGTGGCCCCTTTTTATGGATGCAGGCAACGTTACTCTTTCTCTTCGTCCGCCTGCTCTTTTTTCTTTTTCTTCTCGGGCAGCGGCTTGCCGTCGCGGTGGATCACCTTGCCCGCCTCAAAGCCAATCTGGGCCGCCAGCTCCTCCAGATCCGCCGACTTGGCCTGATCTCCGATGGCGTAGCGATAGTTGGCGATGGAGAGTTTGTCAGCCACCGGCGTGCCCGGGACGATAGGCTCGCGCCAGCCCTGGCCGATGTGGGCCACCAGGGTGCCGTTCATCAACAGCTCGCCGACGATCTCCTGGGTCGGATTGCCCTTGCCGTAGGTGAGACCCTGCGGGTGCTTCTTGCCGACCAGTGGTTCGTTGCTGGCGGGTATCAGCTTGGTGCGGATCAGCCACTTGGGCTTTTTGGTGTTGCCCACCGCCTTGCCGGTCTGGTACTCGTTGATCTTGATGGTCTTGATCATCTGGGCCATGAAGTCCTTGGTCAGCGCCTTCTGGGCGTCGCTGGTTTCATCGATGGCGATGGGGGCCACATACCAGGTCTGGGTGGCTTGAGCCTTGGGAGCGGCAGGGGCAGTTTGCGCCATGGCCAGGGGGCTGAGCAGGATGGCAGCCAGCAAGAGTCCTATCTTCTTCATTGTGATTCCGCTTTTGTTTCAACAAGAATTTTGTTTTGCCAGCGACGACTGCGCCAGCGCCAGAACATGGCCAGACCGCGCACCCACTCGTCGCAGGCCAGCGCCAGCCAGATACCGACCAGTCCATAACCCTGCATGATACCGAGGAAATAGGAGAGTGGCACGGCAATTCCCCACATGGAGAGCAACGCCATGTAGAGGGGGAAACGGGCATCCCCGGTGGCCCGCAGGGCATTGATCACCACCAGATTGAAGGTGCGGCCGGGCTCGAGGATAAGGCTGATAAGAAACAGTTGCGCCACCTGGGTAATGATGTCGGCATCATCGGTAAAGAGGCTGATGATGGTGCGGCCATTGAGGGCCGCCGCTACGGCGATGACGCAGGTGACTGCCAGCCCTAGCTTGAGGCTTTTGAGCAGTTGCTGATAGGCGCGATCGAACTGTCTTGCTCCCGCCAGATGGCCGATGATGATCTCGTTGCCAAGGCCGATGGAGAGGCCAAACAGCAGGATAAACAGGCAGATCTGAAAGAAGTAGGATTGGGTCGCCAGCGCCTTGTCACCCAGCAGTCCGACAAAGGCTGTCACCACCATAAACTGCAGCATCCAGGAGAGGTTCTCCCCTGCCGCCGGCAGGCCGATATGGAGTACCTTGCCCAGCATCTCCCAGCTGGGGTGGACGATATCGCGCACCACCAGTCGAATGCCGGTCTTGCGGGCTACCAGCCACACCAGCAGCACCACGCCGATCAGGCGGCCCGCGACCGTGCTGATGGCGACACCGGCGACGCCAAGCTGGGGCAGGCCGAACCAGCCGTAGAGTAGCAGCAGGTTGCCGACGAAGGTGATGAGGTTGACGATCAGGGTCACATACATCGCCTGACGGGTGTGGCCGTGAGCGCGCAGGGTGGCTGCCAGACAGAGGGCTGCCGCTTCCGGCAACAGGCAGAGACCGATGATCTGCAAGTAAAGCGTCCCGTCGCTCATCAGGTTGGCAGGCAGGTTCATCAGCGCCAGCATGGTGCTGGCGCCTGCCATCACGCCGATGGCGGCCACCAGACCGATCAGCAGGTTGAAGCCGATAGCGGTGTGGATCACCACCCGACTCTTCTCCCGATCGCCTGCCCCCAGATACTGGGTGATCACCACGCTGGTACCGATGCTGACGAAGCTGAACAATGTGATGGCGAGATCGAACACCTGATTGCCGACCGCCAGCGCCGCCACTCCCTGATAGGAGACGTGACCCACCATGAAGGTGTTGAGGGCACCGGTCAGAAAGTGCAGGGCGAGATCGATAAAGAGCGGCCAGGTCAGCGCAAATAGCGTGCCCGGGCCTGCGTGGGATTGAGATTGCATGGCATGTCCAACAGCTGGGAGGGCACGGGGGAGTGCCCTCTGGGGGCGCATTTAACACCAAGGCCAAGGCCGGTGCAATCCTTGTGCAGGATTGCACCGGCCAGGGGAGCAGGCCAAGGGATCAGGCAGGCGTGGCGCCCGCCTCCTGTTCGCTTGGCAGGGTGAGGCGAGCCGAGTCGGGCAGGGCATCATCCTGCGGCCAATTCGAGCGGATGGCATCAGTGGTGCTCTCCACCACCGCATCATCCTTGAACACCGGCTCGCGATAGCAGCGGGTCAGGCGCAGCGCCTGATACATGTCGGGGCAGAGGATGATCCCTTCATCGCCCACCCGCACGCCCGCCTGCTTTAGCCAGTGGGTCATCTGGCCGTGGCGACCCGCCATCACCATATGGATGCCGCGCCGTTTCAGCTCCTTGTGCAGCTCCCCCACCATGCTCATCACGCTGATGTCCTGATGGGTGAAGCAGGCGACCGCATCGATCACCAGGCACTTGGGGGCTCGGGGATCCTGCACCAGCAGGGCCAGCACCCGGCGCTTGAAGTAGGGAGCGTTGAAGTAGGTGAGCGGCGAGTTGAAGCGATAGACCAGAATACCCGGGATCGCCTTGGCCTGTTCGTTGTCCCCCAGGGTACGCACTACCCCCTCGTCATCCATGCCGAGCAGCTGGTCGGTGGGGCGCATCACATTGCGCAGGAACTGGAACAGCCCCAGCAAGACGGCAAGGGTGATCCCCGGGATCACCCCCATAGTGAGCACGCTGATAAAGGTGACCAGCGCCAGCCAGAAGGCGGAGCGATCGGAGTTACGCAGCGCCCACAGTCCGCGAAAGTCGGTGAGCGAGAGTGAGGCCATTACCAGCACCACCCCGAGGGCGGCGGTCGGGATGTATTTGAGCGGCGCCGTCAGATAGAAGGTGATGAGGGCGATCACTGCTGCGGCGATGATGGAGACCAACTGGCTCTTGCCGCCGTTGGCGTCGTTGACCGCGGTGCGCGAATCCGCGCCGCTGATGGCAAAACCCTGGGAGACTGCGGAGGCGAGGTTGGCCATGCCAAGGGCCCGAAACTCCTTGTCCGCGTCGATTTCGTAACCGTTTTTGGCTGCAAAGCTGCGAGCGGTCAGCATCATGGAGACGAAGCTCACCATGGCCAGGTTAAGGGCGGGCAGCACCAGCTCCCGCATCAGGCCGGGAGGAAATTCCGGCATCTGGAAGGCGGGCAGGCCGGAGCCCACCGTCCCCAGGGTAGCGATATCAAACTGGCCGAGATTAAAGCCCCACACCAGCGCAGCGGTCACCACCATGGCCACCATGGAGGAGGGCCATGCAGGTTTGTAGCGCTTGGCCAGCAGCAGGGTGAGCAGGGCTACCAGACTCATGGCCAGGGTCGGCAGATGGGTCTGGGTGATATAGGTGGCCCCGCTGGCGATCCGCTCGATGAGGTAACGTTCGCTGAAAGTGAAACCGAAGATCTTGGAGAGCTGGCCCACCATGATGGTGATGGCCACACCATTGAGCAGCCCCATCAGGATGGGTCGGGAGAGAAAGTCCGCCAGCACTCCCAGCTTGAAGCGGCTGGCAATCAGGCACCAGAAGCCGGTCATGGCGGTCATGGTCATCACCAGTTGCCAGTGACGGGTGGGGTCGCCTGCGGCCAGCGGCGTCACCACGGCGGCGATGACCGCACAGGTGGCGGCATCAGGGCCGACGATCAGCTGGCGGGAGGTGCCAAACAGGGCATAGACCAGCATGGGCAGGATGCAGGAGTAGAGACCGACGATGGCACCCACCCCGGCAAGCTCGGCATAGGCGATGGCGACGGGCAGCGCCACGGCCGCCACCGAGAGTCCGGCGCGAAGATCTGGCATCAACCAGGCGCGCTGGTAATGCAGCAGGGCGGCGAGGCCCGGTAGCCAGCGTTCGAGAGAGAAGAAGTCGCGCATTATTTAACCCATTGAGTTACAACCAGCTTTTCCCCTAGTGTGCCCAAGGTTATCGAAAGATTGCAATCAGGTTATGGCCAGTTTACCTGAAGGTCAGGCCAGATAGCCTGCCAGCGTTTCTCCTTGATGCGCTGGGTAAAAATCTGTTTGTCCTGGCGACATCTGGGGTTGGCACTCACTTGCAGCGACCAGTTGATGGCAAAGCCGTAGGGGGCGAGCCACTCGAACTCGCCATCTCGGGTGAGGCGTACGCCGATGCAGGTGGGCACCTCGACCCAGTGGCTGAGCGCCTCAAGGCTGCTGGCAAACGGCGCTACCAGCTGGCGAGTGTGCATGCGAGCCTGATTGCGCACTTCCCACTGCAGATCCGGCAGCCGCTTTGCCAGCCAGGCTTCATGCGTTACCTCGGCCAGCCCTTGCGGGTCGCTTTTATCGAGATAGATAAGGTCGATATCGTTGAGCGGGGTGGGCACCGCCTTGTGGTGAAGGTGATCCCAGATGAGGTTGCGGATAAAACCGGCCCCCAGCGCCCAGTCGGGCAGATTGAGCTCAGCCGCGGCTTGCAGGCAGGCCATCCGCTGCGGATCGGCCCGCAGCAGGGCTTCTGTTTTGGCTTGGAATTGCTGTTCGAGGGCGGAGTTCAGAGGTTCAGTTGTTGGCATTGCGGCGTAACCAGACATCAATGTAGCGGCAGCTCGGCACTATAGTGAGCCCCTCCGCCTGAGTCCAGTTGAAGAAGGCGCGCGCCAGCTGATCGGCAATCCCCTGCACCCGCAGCTCGGGGGGCACGAAGGTGCTGTAGGCGTCGATAGTCTTGGCATCGAGCCGCCGGTAGCGCAGTCTCGACTCTTTCCCCTCCACCATACAGATGAACTGCTGCTGGTTGGCCTGATGGATGATGTCGCTCATGGTGGGCACCTCTGGCATAAAGTTGGGTCTCTCGGCACAACATAACTGTTAGCCAAGGTATAGAACAGATAATGAGAGCCCGTGGTCAATATCATCCCCCTTTGACAGAGGGCGCATCGATATCGCGATGTAGATCAAGGTGCCCGATGGTGAGTCGGGCACCGCGTTAGTGTCAGCACAAGAGTGTTGGCAAAGGGGAGGGATCAGGTCCAGGCCCGCTCCAGCAGAGTGAGCAACTGTTCACGGTTGGCATCCTTGCGATTGAACAGCATGGCACCATCGTTGACGGCCAGATCCCGTATCTCCCCGAGCAGCGAGCGATCGCTTACCCCCGCCTCGCTCATGGTGCGCGGCAGCTTGACCGCCTGCCAGAGGGTATCGCGCAGGGTACGGATGGCGGTGATGGTCGCCTCGGCCCGCAGGTGGGCCGGGGTGGCGGCAAAGCGCTCGGCCCCCACCAGCGGCAATAGCAGGCGGGCCAACTCGTTATCCACCTCGGGGCGGTTGTAGTCGAGCACGGTAGGCAGGAAGAGGTTCATGCACAGGCCGTGGGGCAGATGGCAGCGAGCCCCCAGACTGTGGCCGAGGGCATGCACCAGCCCCACCATGGAGTTGGAGAAGGCCATGCCCGCCAGGGTGGAGCCTTCCGCCAATTGCAGCCGCAACTGCTTGTTTTGCGGATCCTTGAGGATGAGAGGCAGGGCATTGGCGATCTTCTCTACCGCCATCAGGGCCAGCGCATCGCTCACCGGGTTTTTGGCAGTGCCGATAAAGGCCTCGATGGCGTGGGTCATGGCATCCATGGCGGTAGCGGCGGTGATGTTGAGGGGCAATCCCTGAGTCAGGCGCGGGTCGAGCACCGCCAGCTGCGGCAGCAGGAAGGGGGAGGTGAAGGGCACCTTGCGCCCACTCGTCTCATCCTTGATCACCGCCACCAGCGTTACCTCGGAACCTGTGCCCGCCGTGGTGGGCACCACCGCCAGCGGCTTGAGAGGACGGGTCAGGCAGCCCGCACCCGAGTAATCGAGCAGGTGTTCACCACCCATGGATGCCAGGATATTGGCTGCCTTGGCGGTGTCGATGACCGAGCCGCCCCCCAGTGCGACCAGACTGTCGCAATCGAGCTCGGCGTAGCGTTTGGCGATCCGCTCCACCACCGCAGTGGAGGAGTCGGCCGGGATCTCGTCCCAGATGGCGGCGACCGGCAGTTCCCCCTCGGCCAGTACATTGGCCAGCAGGGTGGCAAGACCGGTGGCATTGACCCCCTTGTCGGTCAGCAGCAGGGGGCGGCGAGCACCAAGGCTTGCCAGCTCGCTGGCCAGCTGCTCCAGCGCCTGTTCACCGGCCAGCAGTTTGACCGGACAGAAAAAATCGTAATAGCGGCTCATATCAAGGCTCCTTGCGCTCAGCCGGTTACCAAACCCAGATAGATGTTGCAGGCACGGCCAAGCTTGTTGCGCTGGGCCGGATAGTGGCGCAGCAGCGGCCGCGCGATAAAGGCAGGCAGGATCAGGGACTGCAACTGCTCAAGCCCCCGCACCAGATGCATGGCGGTGGTCAGATCCCCCTCCACCAGCAGCCGGTTTTCACTGAACGCCTGATTGACCCCGAGCCGAAAGCTCAGGGCGCGAAACGCGATATTGGGGTGCTTGAAGCGCACCCGCAGCGGATGGATGGTGGCATGGGGTGCTGCCGGCGTGCCGGGATACCAGCACCCTCCTTCTTTATGCATGTTCATGGCGTAATCAAGCCCCCCCACCTCAAGGCGAATGGCCAGGCCATCCGGCAAGGGGACCAGTTCGCGGCGCACCGCCTCGTCGATACGGGCGGCGCGGCAGAGGGTACGGCCCACCACCCAGAGCAGAGTGGTGATCCAGAGGCGGCGGCCCAGTGCGGCCAGAGATTCAACGGTCGGAGTTGTCATAGGGGTTGGCTCCTGAGATGGCTGACCAGAAGAGGGCAAAGGCACTGGCTTGCCAGTGGGCATCCTGCCCAAGCTCGGGTTGATCGACAAACAGTGATGCGCAGGCGAGGAACTGCCCCTGACACACCTCCAGCAACAGCGGCGCGGGTGCCTGCATCAGCTCGCCACTGGCCTGCCCTTTTACCAGCAGGGCGGGCAGAAAGCGCAGGGTATCGTTCAGGATTTGGCTGCGGGCCGGGCGGGCCAGCAGAGGGGAGTGAAAGAAACCCAGCACGAACTTGAGTTCATTGGGGTGGGCCAGCATCCAGCTCATCGCCTGCTGCCAGTAGTGGTGGATCTGCTCGCGCAGTGCCAGCTCGGGATCGGCTTCGCAGATGGCAGCGCCCATCCGGGTCTTCACATCCTGATAGAGCTGGAGGATGAGTGCCTCTTTGCTCGGAAAGTGGTGGAACAGGGTGCCGTTGGCGACCCCGGCCGCCTTGGCAATGCGAGCGGTGGCGGCCCCCTGCAGACCATCTTCGGCGCAGAGGGCGAGGGCGGCATCCAGGATTTGGCGGCGCTTGTCGGTCATGGCGGGCTCCGTCAACGCAGGAAGAAAGCCATCATCAGCTTCTGGATCCAGCTGTTGTAGGGCGGATGGATCAGGGAGCCGGTGGTGAACTTGCCGCGGGTCAGCACGGTTTTCGCCTTGGAGAAGGTGAGAAAGCCCTCGTGGCCGTGGTAGTGGCCCATGCCGGAGGCGCCGATGCCGCCAAACGGCACATCATCGGCTGCCACCTGAAACAGACTCTCGTTGATGGCCATGCCGCCGGAGTGGGTCTCCCGGGTCACCCGCGCCTGCAGCTCGGGATCGAAGCTCATCAGGTAGAGAGCCAGCGGGCGGGGCCGTTCGGCGATATAGGCGAGCGCCTCCTCCAGGGTGTCGTAGGGGATAAGGGGCAGCAGCGGGCCGAAAATCTCCTGCTGTATCACCTGACAGTGGCCCGGCACCCCGGTCAGCAGATGCGGGGCCAGGAGGCGGCGCTGATCATCCCGCGCCGGAGTGGCACAGGGGTGGAGCTGGGCACCCGCCTGTTTGGCCTCATCGAGCCAGCTGACCAGCCGCTGATACTGGCGATCGTTGATGATGGCGCCGTAGTCGGGGCTGGCGAGCCCGGCAGGGTAGAGCTTGGCAAAGTGGTTGCGATAGGCGGCGATAAAGTTCTCCACCTCGCTGCGGGGTAGCAGCACATAGTCGGGGGCGACGCAGATCTGGCCGGCGTTAAGGCTCTTGCCGAAGATCATCCGCTCGATGGCGGTCTCAACCGGCATGTCGGGGGCGATGAGGCAAGGGCTCTTGCCACCCAGTTCAAGGGTGAGGGGAGTGAGCTGGGGCGCGGCGGCGGCCATCACCAGCTTGCCAACCATGGTGGAGCCGGTGAACAGCAGGTGATCGAAGGGGAGCGAGCTGAACGCGGCCGCCATCTGGGCATCCCCCTCGATGACGGCGATCTCGTCCTCGTTGAAGGTGGTGGTGAGCAGGGTTCGCAGCACGGCGTTGGTATGGGGAGTGAACTCGGAGAGTTTCAGCATCGCCCGGTTCCCTGCCGCGATGGCGGTGATGAGGGGGCCAAGGCTCAGCATCACCGGAAAGTTCCATGGCACTATGATGCCGACCACCCCGAGCGGCTGGAAGTGCACCTCCACTTTGGCGGGAGCCAGCAGCAGACCGGCATGGCGACGATGGGGCTGCATCCAACGCTTGAGCCGCTTCTGGGTGTAGTTGATCTGCATGATGCAGGGGAGGATGTCGGCGATCTGGCTGTCGTAGTGGCTGCGCTGGCCATAATCCTGTGCCAGCGCCGTGCAGAGCTGCTCCTTGTGAGCCAGCAGCGCCCGCTTGAGCTTGGTCAGCTGGGTTCGCCGCTCGGCCAGCGTCGGCATGGGGTGTTCCCGGCTCGCCCGTTTGAGCCGCTCCAGCTGCTCGGGCAGGGCCAGCTTGATGGCGAGGATATCCTCCGGACTGTGCTGATGCGGTGCGACTCCCATGCTCTTCTCCGTCTGAAAAACAACCGACTGATTGGTCGGTCTAAATCTAGTCGTTTGTTGCGCAAGTGTAAAGCTGGCATCATCTGCCCCTGTCACCGGCGGCTGGACGCAAGAGAGAACTGTGTTCCTCCCCACACTTTTGTGGTTTGCTCGTTGGTGGCTTATCCAATAAGAGGTAGTTTTTGGCTATTCACATGCACGGAGGGAGCACTATGACCAGGGAATTGAACAGCTTGTTGACCCGGCTTGAAGATGTGGTTGAGCGGATGCCGGATTGCTTCAACACCTACGAATTTGCCCAGAAGCTGGCGCTGCAATATCAGCCGGAGTTCTTTGCCGCCGGCCACTCGTTGGCCGAGCATGAAGGCAAGGTGCTGCGGGTGCTGCACCAAAAGATTGCCGAGGCGCTGGCCAGCTGCGATGCGGTGATTGAAGGGGCTCTGCTCCCCTGTGTGACCCCCTGGGGAGAGAAGTCCACCTCACCACGCTGGCACCGTAAACGCTGAGCGGCGGGAACCTGGTTCCTGCACAATAAGATAATGAATCGTCATGGCGCGGCCCCAAGTGGCCGCGCCAGTTTTTGTAGCGGGGATTGTGGATGTGATGCAGGAAAGGGCGGGCAAAGGTTCAGGGTGTGATCCCCTGCCGGGATAAAGGGCGGCGAGCCCGGTAGACTCCCCCTTTTGTCGTTGCAGGGAGGTCATATGACTGACAAGATCCAGACTCACAAGATTATTCTCGACACCGATCCGGGCATCGACGATGCCATGGCCATCCTCTTTGCCGAGGCTCACCCCGCCATCGAGCTGCTCGCCATCACCACCGTTTTTGGCAACGCCACCATCGCCAATGGTACCCGCAACGCCCTCTGGCTCAAGCAGAAGTACGGCATGAAAGCGGATGTGGCCAAAGGCGCTGCCGCCCCGCTGCTGCGTGAGCCGGTCGGCCCCACCACCATAGTTCACGGCCCGAGCGGCTTTGGTGACCTAGAGGCGGGAGAGGTGAGTATTGCGCCCGATCCCCGTCCCGCCTGGCAGTACATTGTCGAGGCGGTCAAAGCGGCGCCGGGGGAGATCACTCTCGTTACCATCGGGCCCCTGACCAATCTGGCGCTGGCGCTGCAGCAGGCGCCCGAGATTGTTTCACTGGTGAAACAGGTTGTGGTGATGGGGGGCGCTTTTGGTATCAATGGTCATCGCGGCAACGTCACCCCCTATGCCGAGGCCAATATCCACGATGATCCCGATGCTGCCGACCGGGTCTTTACTGCCGACTGGCCGGTGGTGATCATCGGGCTGGATGTGACCCAGCAGAGCTTTTTCAGCGGCGACTATCTCGATGCGCTGCGCGACGAAGCGGGCGAGCCGGGCCAGTTCCTGTGGGATGTGAGCCGCTTCTACCTGCGTTTCTACTCGGAGAAACTGGGACTCTCCGGCTGCCATGTCCACGACCCGTCCGCCATCGCCTATGTCATTGACCCGACTCTCTTTACCCTGCGCGAAGGGCCGGTGCGGGTTATCACCAGCGGCCCGGCCATCGGCCACACCCTGCAAAAGTTCGATGGCAAGCGCCATTCCCACGATGACTGGGCAGCCTATCGCCCGCAGCAGGTCGGGGTGGCGGTGCGCGATGAAGCCTTGCTGGCGCTCTATCGCGAGACGCTGGTGGGCTGGGGCAAGGATTGCTGAGCAAAGGGGCGCTATTGTGCTGACGCGGGGGCTGTGATCGGCGCCAAACAATCGGAACGCACGGCCGCTTATACTGCCTTATATCAAGAGCTTGGGAGGGATGAAGATGGCCTGGATTTCCTTGATAGTGGCGATAGCCCTGATCTGGTGGTTGATGAAGCTGGGGCGTGGTGCCCTGTTCGAAATCCGCCTTGCCCCCGGCAAGGTAGTGGTCAAGCAGGGCAAGGTGTCACCCGCCTTTATTGAGCATGCCAAGCAGATCCTGCGCCACGACACGGTGCGCGGTCGCATTGTGGGTCAGCGCGATGGCGATGGCGTCAAGCTGATCTTCTCCCGCTCCATCCCCGAGCCGGTGGCCCAGCGTTTTCGCAATATCTTCCCCTATGGCGATTACCGCCAGCCAACGGCGCCGCTGCCGGGGCCCAAATCCCGCAAGGGATAAGCACCGGAACGTGGTTCATCAATAGCAAACGGGCCTCCAGTGGAGGCCCGTTTTTATGGCACTTGGCCAAGAGAGAGCCGACAGCCCTTACTCTTTACCGTGCAGCTCGCGCTGGGCCTTGACCGACGCCGCCTTGACGGCGGTGCCTTCATTGCCCCAGGAGGCGCGCAGGGTGTTGACCAGCTCGGCGAGCCGCTCGTCATCCATGGTCCAGCCATAGCCCGGCATGTGGTAACCCAGATGGCCATGGGTGACCGGTGTTTCGGCGCCGTGCAGCAGCACATTGATCAGGCTTGACGGATCGCTCGCCAGCACGGTGCGGTTGTTGACCAGCGAGGGGATGACGTGGTCATTGCCCTGGCCGTTGACCCCGTGACAGGTGGAGCAGTACATGGCGTAGTCCGCCTTGCCGCTGGCACTGGCGTAGGCACGGGCCCCTTTCTCCGCCATCGGCTCATCTTTCAGATCGGTGAGATAGGTGGCGATGCTGGCCAGATCGGCGTCGCTGAAATACTGGCTGCTGTGAGTGATCACTTCCCCCATGGGGCCCGCGACCGCTTCATGCTGGCTGCGGCCGGTTTTCAGCAGATCGATCAGCGCCTGCTTGCTGTAACGGCTGCCGCGAATATCGGGGGCATACCAGCCATCCAGCGCAGCACCGCTCAGGTAGACGGGATCCGCCTCGGTCAGCGCTTTCTCCTGCATGCCGAGCCCGCGCGGAGTGTGGCAGCTGCCGCAGTGGCCGGCGCCTTGCACCAGATAGGCGCCGCGGTTCCACTCTTCGCTCTTGCCTGCGACCGGGGTGAAGCGGCTGTCGTCGTGATAGACCCAGTTCCAACCCATCAGCGGCCAGCGCATATTGAGGGGCCAGGGGATGTCGCTCTCCTTGTTGGCGATGGCCAGTGGTTGCACCTCCTTCATCAGGTAGTGATAGAGATCTTCGAGATCCTTATCGCTCATCTTGGCGTAGGCGGTGTAGGGCATGGCCGGATAGAGGCGATGGCCATCGCGGGCCACCCCTTCACGCATCACCTTGATGAACTCCGGCAGGCTGTAGTTGCCGATACCGTGGGTCTTGTCCGGGGTGATGTTGGTGGCAAATACGGTGCCGATGGGGGTCGGGAACCCTTTGCCGCCCGCCAGCGGCTTGCTGGTCTCGCTGGTGTGACAGGCAGCGCAATCGCCGAGCTTGGCCACGTATTCCCCTGCCGACATGGCGGGGGCTGCGTTGGCGGCAAGGGTAGGCAGGGCCAGCAACAGGGCGCTGGCGGTCAGTGACAGGGCGCGGTTCATTGGGCACCTCCCTTGCTCATGGCAACCAGCTCGTTGACGGCGCGCCACGCTTCGTCGATGGCAGCGTGAGCGTAGGGGCTCCAGCCTGCATCCGAGTTGGCGATGGTGATGTTGCCGATCGGCTGGCGACCCAGTTCAATCCATTTTTCGCACTGCGCTTCGTCATCAAACAGGGTGTTGGTGACATAGGAGTAACCGTGAGACCAGCGGTTGACCGTGATGGCGAGGATATCCTGCTCATGGTTGAAACCGGCGCTGCCCAGCATTCCCTGCAACTGCTCGCGGATCATCTGCTCATGCTGCTCGAACGGCATGCCGAGGATCATGGCGCGCCCCTTGCGGGACTGTTCGCGTGCCGAGAGGCCGCTGCCCGGCAGGGTCGGCACATAGACCATGTGCAGGCACATCGGCTGATCCGGGCTCTTGGGATGCTCGTAGCCACCCATGCTGACCGGATAGTCGAGCTTGACCCGGCTGTAGGGTGCGGCGGGGGAGTAGACCTCGTGTACCCCCAGCTTGACGAAGGCTTGCCAGTTCTTGATCACCACCTTGGTGTAGACCAGCGGCGCCTTGGCATTCTGGCGCAGCGCCTCCTTCTGGGGCTCCGGCATCTCGGGCACCATGTAGGGGATCATCATGTTGTAGCCAGCCATGATCGACTGCTTGGCCCGCACCCGATGCAGTTTCCCCTCCTTGATGTAGGTGACATCCACCGCCAGCTTGCCGTCGGCGAGGCGCACGTTTTTGGCCTGCAACGCCGTGCTGCCAAGGCGCAGTTGCACCTTGTGCTCCGGCAGGTCGAGCTTGCTGTAGTCAAACTTGGCCAGCACCACATCCTGCATGGTGTGACCCGGTGCCACCTGCGGAATGAGCTTGCGCACCATCAGGCGGGTGAGACCGGCGTTGCCATCGGGGAAGTGGAAGATGTAGGGGTCGTCCAGCTCTGCCTGCTCCTCGGCATCCAGCGGCGTCAGATTGAGGCCGTCGAACCCCGGCAAGGCGCAGAGGCGCGCATCGGCGCAGGCGGTGGCGTCGATGCCGACCGCCTGGAAATCGTTGGTGCGCTGCTGGAAGTAAGTGATCGCCCGCTCGCTGAGGCCCACTTTATCGCGCAGGAAGGTGGTGTAGCTGTTGCGGGTCACCCACTCGTCCTGCTGCTCGCGGGTCATGCCGCTCAGGTAGTCGATCTTCGATTCGTGCAGGGCCAACAGGGCGGCCTTGTCGGCATCATCGAGGGGGAAGTCACCGATAAATTCTGCCAGCGGCCGGCCGTTCAGGCGATCGCGGGGGATATCGTCCGCCACGTTGTGGCCCGGATCCCCGTTCACTATCTTGTTGACGCCAAAGTGCTTCTCGTCGAAATAGACGCCACGGCTCAGCCCCAGATCCGGATAGAAGGTCTGCTGGAAACCGGCGGCCAGCTCGTCGATGTTGACCTCCAGCGCCTTGAGCAGACCGAGCGCCACCGGGCTGTAGACCGAACGCGGTGATTGCAGGGACTCACTGCCGCCGTAACCCAGACGCAGGCCATCGGGGGTGGTGAACTCGTTGCGCTTGGCGTGGCCGCCAAAGTCGTCGTGGTTGTCGAGCAGCAGGATCTTCTTATCCGCGCCGAGCAGTTGCTGATAGAAGCAGGCGGCGGCCAGGCCGCTGATCCCGGCGCCGACGATCACCAGATCGTACTCCCCCTCAAGGGGAATATTGGCGAAGTCATACTGCTTGCCGTCACGGGCGATGCTGTGGGCCGGTTCGAAAGAGCCCGGGTGGTTACCGCGCAGGCCGGTGAGGGCGGGCGGGTAGGCCAGGGTTTTATCCGCCAGCGCGCTGCCGCCTTCGGCAGCCTTGAGCAGATTGATAGGGGCGACGCCTGCCGCAATGGTGATGGCAACGCCGTTGAGAAAATCTCTGCGTGTAATACTCATGGCTATCCCTGTGTTAGGAGAAGTAATGAATAAGTGGATTCATTATGGGAGGGAGACACAGATCCTGTTCAGGATTGGGCGCCGAATCTACCGCTATCCTCACGCTGAGTCCATACGATTGCTAATGGATTATTAAGCACCATTTTCCTGCTTGTGACGAGAGTGATGCGCTGATGGAGGTGATTTGCCCTGTTGCAGGGCAAATTATCTTCCGGATCGGTCGGTCAATGATTGCCGCAGCTGATTAGTTTGGGAGGCGTTCGGGCATCATTGTCGACTCGGGGGGATGATCGCGCTAAGCTCTTAACTACTTGTTTTATCGACTCTCTTTTTTATTCATAGGCATAAAGGCCACTCAGGAGGCGCAATGAACTGGTACATCTCGGTCCTCAAGCAATATGCGGTATTCAGCGGGCGAGCCCGTCGCACCGAATACTGGATGTTTGTGCTGTGCAACGTCATCGTCATGTTGCTGCTCGGCATGGTGGACAAGCTGATTGGCGGCGACAAGGAGCTGATCAGCTCCATCTATTCGCTGGCGGTGCTGCTGCCCTCGCTGGCGGTGGCGGCCCGTCGCTTGCACGATACCGACCGCAGCGCTTGGTGGCTGCTGCTCGGGCTTATCCCCATTATCGGCACCCTGGTGCTTATCTATTTTATGGTTTGCAACGGCCAGCAGGGGCCAAACCGCTTCGGTGACGATCCCAAAGCGGCCCCCTCGCAGGGCTTTATCGTCAGCTAACGGGCGCGGCTTGGCCAATCATCGGTCAATAAAAACAGAGGGAGGCATCACGCCTCCCTCTCTTTTTCGTGTTGATGGCCTATCAACGCTCAATCAGCGGGGCGGAGCGGTAGCTCCACATGCCGTAGGTGCGCAGGGCGTCGCGGTAGATGCCGAGCAGCTCGCTCTCGCTCGGGGTGGCCAGCTCCTCGAGGGGCTTGTCGGGGTAGCTGACGCTCGCCACCTTGATGTTGGCCGGACCAATCTGGTCGCAGGCGATTTCCAGCACCGTCTGCCCGCGACGTACATGGCTGGCGGAGCTTACCAGCACCGCATAGTCAATCTGGTGGCGGGCGAGGGCATAGGCGCTGTAGAGGGCGTTATCCACCGTGCTGGTGGCGTAGTTCTCTTCAATCAGGCGGCTGCGGTCGATGCCGTGGTTGGCCAGCCAGTCAGCCATCAGCTTGCCCTCGGTCTGGCGGTTCTGGGGCACGCCGCCGGTCAGGATGAGCAGCGCTTCTGGGTCGGCTTTGGCCAGATCAAGGGTGGTTTGCAGACGGCCCAGCAGGATCTTGTCCATGCTGCCGTCGGGATTGAGGGCGTAGCCCAGGGTGACGATGGCGCGTTTGCCCTCCCTGCTGGCCTTGACCTGATCCTCGGTCAGTTCGGTCTGCAGCGGGGCGGCGGTGATCCGCTGCACCCGGGCGATGATCTCCTCCAGATCGGCGGCGCGGCCACTGTTGCGATCCGCCACTTTCGCCAGATAGCTGCGGGAGGCCTCCTTGTTACCCTTTACCAGCTGCCAGATGGCGAGATAGCTGTTGATGTCGAGATCATCGGGGGCGACGGCTTGCGCCTGCTCCAGCAAGGTGATGGCGCGGCTCAGGTTGCCGTTGTAGATCTGGGCGTTGGCTGCCGAGATGAGCAGGTCGGTGCGGTAGGGTTCAAGCTGGTAGGCGGCCAGCAGCCGCTCGGTCACCAGCTCCATATTGCTCGGCATCTTGGCGGTAAAACCGGCGTGGGAGATTTTGGCTGGCGACTTGTAGATTTGCAGCGCTTCGCCGAGCAACATGTCCACCGCCTGGCGTTTGCTGACCAGGGTATTGAGGTCGTGCTCCATTTGCATCGAGCTCTCGGCCGCTTGCAGGGCGAGGGGCGAGAGCGCCAGCAGGCCGCCGAGGGTGAGGGCAAGAAGGGTCTGTTTCATCAAAAAGTCCTCTGTCGGGCTGAATCGCGCCGTGGTGCGCCGGCTTACGGGGCGCTGTGACAAGGCAAATGTGCGTCAATTCAGTCTGTTAGTGCCAAAGAGAGGGCAATATAGCAGCTAACGGTGCGGCAAACTGTGAGTCGGGGCTAGTCGTCGGGTGATGCCACACTAGTGGCCGCAAAAATGGCCGCAAAAATGGCCGCAACAGTGGCCGCAACGGGTCAGCAGCCATCTGAAAATGGCAGGGGGAGCGTAACTCCCCCTGCTGGGAGGGGCGCTGACCCCTCCCTCTATCGCGATTCAAGAGAGATGGGGTGTCAATCTATCTGCGGATGAGCTGTTCGCGGTCAGTTCCACATTGGGGAGATGCGGGCTTCCAGCGTCTCTTGCTGCTCTTCGGGCATATTGCTGAAGAAGTTGAGCTGGGTCTGCTCTTCCACCTCGCGTACCGAGACCCGGTAGTCGGCGATCTGGCTGATGGGCACCTCTTCCTGCGGCATGATAAAGGCGATGGCCTGCAGTCTGGCCGGGTCCATCACGATCTTGTAGTAGGCGCTCGGGATCGCCACACCCTGACCGATGGACTCTTCAGAGCCGGTAAAGATGGGGCCGGTGATCACCTGCACATCCTTGCGGGAGACCGCCCACTTGTTCACCTTGTCCTCCAGCACGCGCCACGCCTTCTGGTTGAGCACCCCGATCTGCGGCGTCATGTTGCTCAGCAGGAAGCTCTCTTTCATAGTGTTCTTGTTCGATTTCATGTCCCCCGCCGGGGCCTGATGGCCACGGTCGTAGCCCGAGCCCTTGTAGTCGGAGAGGGTGGCGCGGTAGGCAACCGGGATCTCCCTGTCCTCGGCGAAGGCATCCTTGCGCGGCACTGTGCCCTGTGCGCTTTGGGCGGTCATCCGGTAGGAGACCCAGTCCGCCACCTTGTAGTCGTAGTTGTAGCCGACCGCATACCCTTCACGGCAGAGCTTCTGATCCGATTCGGAGGGCAGGCCAAAGCGTACGTGGTCGCCACACGTCCAGTGAGCCGCCAGCAAGGGGGGGGCAGTGAGGGTGAGGGTAACAGCCAGAACCAATTTATTGATTTTTATCATTTTTGTGATGCTCCAGTTTAGTAGGCGGAGCCATTTGACATGAGATCTGACCAGCGCTTCAATTGCTGTTTTTTTACACGTCACAGTTCTGTGACGGCTCGCCAAGATCCGTGATGTGACTGGTTAATATGTTTTAAATCAGTGGCTTGGTCGGTGGGATGATATGCGGTTGCTCGGCAGGCAACGAAAAGGGGCCCGCGATGGGCCCCTTGTGATGAGCTGTCTGACTGCTATCAGGCGGCGTTTGCCTTGTTGCCCAGCGTGCGGGCCAACAGTGCTTCCGGATTGTGAATCGCCTCCTTGGTCTTCACATCGATGACCTCGATATTGGTGAAGCGCTCGCGGTTCTTGATAGCCACGTCGTGGGCGAAGATGACGCAGCGGGCGTTGGCGACATCCTTGGCGGTGATGCGGTTGATGATGCCGTTGGCGCCCTGGGTCTCGACCTTTATCTTGATCCCCTTCTTGGCGGCGGCCTTCTGCAGGCTCTTGGCGGCGAGGAAGGTGTGGGCCACGCCAGACGGGCAGGCAGTGATGGCCAGTACGTCCGCTTCTCCTTCCGCTTCAATGATCTCGAAGCTGGTTTGGGTGGTGGTCACGTCATCTTCTTCGCTCACTGGCTTCTTCAGCAGGTTGACGATGATGGCGGTGGTCAGGGCGCCGAGGATGGTGCCGAGAATGTAACCCATCTTGCCTTCCACCACCGGCAGGACAATCCAGCCACCCCAGGGTGCGTGGTTGATACTGTGCATCATAAAGCCGGTGATGTTGCCGACGATACCGCCTGCGACGATGGCCGGGATAACGCGCATGGGGTCAGCGGCAGCAAACGGGATGGCACCTTCACTGATACCGATCATCCCCATGATGGCGGCCGCTTTACCGGATTCACGCTCCTCTTTCTTGTAACGCTTCGGAGACATAAAGGTCGCCAGTGCCATACCGAGCGGCGGCACACAGATGGCGATACCGACGCCGCCCATCAGCCAGGGCTGGGTGTTGACCTGAGTCTGGGCAAACAGGGTAGCAACCTTGTTGACCGGGCCGCCCATATCGAAGGCGGTCATACCACCCAGAATGGCCCCCAGCATCACTTTACCTGAGCCCGCCATGCTGGAGAGCCAGAGGTTCATCCCTTCCATCATGGCGGCGATCGGGGCGCCGATCCCCCACATCACGATGCCACACACCAGGAAGGTACCGATCAGCGGATAGATGAAGATGGAACCAAGCGAGGTCATTGAGTCAGGCAGCTTGATCCGTTTGAGCTGATTGACCACGAAACCGGCGATAAAGCCCACCAGAATGGCGCCGAGGAAACCGGTTTGATAGTGCTGAACGGCAATCCAGGAGCCGATCATGCCCGGGGCCAGGCCCGGCTTGTCAGCCAGCGAGTAGGCGATGTAGCCACCCAGTACGGCAGTAAACAGGGTCAGACCGGCGATACCCATGGTCGCCATGTCTTTGAGGAAGCCCGCTTCCGGCACGGCGCCCTTGCCGCTCATCATCACCGACAGGGAGAGCAGCACACCGCCTGCCACGATAAAGGGGATCATGTGGGAAGTACCAAACAGCAGGTGCTGCTTCATGGTGTTGAGGCGATCCTTGAAGGTGCGATCGGTGGGTTCAACCGGAGCAGAGGCCTCCGGTTTGGCGGCTGGCGCCGGTTTTTCCATTTTCGGGCCCTGTTTGAGCAGGGTCAGCGCTTGCTCAACAGTAGTGGCCGCCTTCATCTGCTCGATAAAACCGGGTTCCAGCAGACGGGTAGAGAGCTCCGCCAGCACTTCGATATGGTGGTTGGCACCGCCATCCGGGGAGGCGATCATGAAGATCAGCTGGGTCGGTTTGCCATCTTCGGCGCCGTACTCGATACCCTGACGGCTGACACCGATGGCAATGGCCGGACGGCTGACCACCTTGCTCTTGGCGTGGGGCAGGGCGACACCCTGCTCGAAGCCGGTGCAGTCCAGCTGCTCGCGGGCCCAGATATCCTTGACGAACTGCTGTTGATCAGACACGGCGCCATCGCGCGCCAGCATCTGTGCCATCTCGTCGAATAGAGCCTCCTTGCTGGTGGCCTTCAACTCCAGGCAGATGAGTCTGCCGTTGGTCATGGTGGGTAACATATTACTCTCCTGGCTCCGTTGCCGAGCCGCATGATGGGGGGAACAATTGACCTGGATATTGTTCTCCCGTTGGCGCGGTGCCGAAATCGGACAAATGTGCCGTTTACTGGATTTTTGTGCTGTGCAAGTCGTCATGTGACCCAGCTCGCATATCATCACAAAAGCAAATTCATACCGATATGTTTATTTTTTCAAACAAAAACAATATTTTGTAAATACATCTTGCTACTTGCATGAGTGCGGCAAAAAGGTTTCGCCTTCGGAGGTATGGAGATTTGTGTGCTGCTTTGAGGGTGGAAAATGTGAAGGTGCTGGCAAAACGCGTTGAGAGAACAATCAGAAAGAGGGAGGGCTGCTCTTGATGTGAGTTAATCCCTCCACTGATCACTTGTTATGTTCATCATTGGTGTCTTCGGGTTTTGTATGGTTCCTTATTTGACAAAGCCCGCCACTTTTATGAATGGCGGGCTGTTTAGTGCTTCAGCCTTATTGGGCTGATGAATGAGGGGGGCAATCGGGGCTATGTCCGAAACTTGCGTACAACCTCCTGCAGTTGTGTTGCCAACAGGTTGAGGTCGTTGCAAGCCTGAGCCATTTGTTTGGCGCCGGTCGCCACTTCTTCCGAGGCATTGCTGATGTTGACTACATTGCGATTGAGCTCCTCGCTTACCGCCCCCTGCTCTTCAGTTGCGGTGGCAATCTGAATATTCATGTGGGAGATACTGTTAACCGAGCTACTTATTTCGGCAATAGAGGCTCCCGCTTCGCGAGCTGTGTGGACCGTCTCGGACATCATATCCTGACTTTGTTGCATGGTGACGCCCGCTTCGTTAGCACGCTGCTGCAGTTCGGAGATGATGTGGTTGATCTGGGAAGTGGAGTCTTGGGTTCGTTTGGCCAGAGTGCGGACTTCATCTGCTACCACGGCGAAACCACGACCTTGTTCACCGGCTCGGGCTGCCTCGATTGCCGCATTCAGTGCCAGCAGGTTGGTTTGCTCGGCAATTCCCTGAATGACTTCAAGCACCATGCCGATATTTCGGCTGTCATCACCCAGCTGGCGGATCACCAGAGCAGTCTCTTCGATGGCGGTAGCCACCTTTTCAATCCTGCCGATTGAGTCATTGACGGTCTCGCTGCCTTGTGCGGCTGTGTCGCTGGCCGACGTTGCTGCGCTGGCGGCGTCGTTGGTATTGCGGGCCACCTCCTGTACCGTGGCTTGCATCTCGTTCATGGCTGTGGCCAGCTGATTGAGCTCATGCTGCTGGGCGCCCATGTTGTTGGCCGATTGCTGGGCCACCGCGCTAATCTCTTCGGCTGCCGCGCCCAACTGCACTACCGAGCCGGAGACCTCGTTGACCAGCATGCGCAGATTGGATTGCATCTCGTTGAACCCTTGAGCCAGCTTACCCAGTTCGTCATGGGAGAATTGCTTCATGTCGAGTTGGCTGGTGAGGTTGCCTGCCGCCACCTGGCGGGTCTGCTCCAGCAGGGTCATCACAGGATTTCGGATCTGCCGGATCAGCAACCAGGCCACAATAACGACGAACAGCAAGGTTAGCGCACCGACTGTAGTGCTCAGCAGTTTGGCCCGTTCATAGGAAGCCTCACTCTGCTTGGTCAGCAGGTTGGCGACCCGATCGTTCTCCTTGCGAAGCTCCAGACCATCCTGTCCGGCCTGCTCAAGGGCTGCGCGGGATTCGTTTTTGATCAGCGACTGCACCTTGGCAATATCTCCCTGCCGTATGGCTGTTTCCAAGTCACCATGAGCTGAAAAATATTTGGCTGCTGCAGTTTTAAGCTCTGCAAACATGTTGCGATCTCGCTCCGACACAAAAGGCATAGATCCATACCGTTGCTCGGCGGCCATGTACTGACTCTTTGCCGCTTCGAAAGACTGTGTGCTGCTGTTGAGGGAGTCGGGATCCTTGCCCAGTGCATCTATCACCATGTTCAGTTCGGCACGGCGAGCGTCCAGCAAGGACACATGCATCTGGCTGGATGCCCGGATGGAGGGAACGATATTATCGCTGACCTCACTGGCGTCACGGTAAATATTGGAGAGTTGTAAAGTGGCAAACCAGGCAAAACCCAGCATCAACAAAGCGAGAGTGGTAAACGCCATGGTCAGCTTTTGCCCAATTGTCATTTTTGTCAGCATATATCCTCTTTTATCTATTTTTGTCAGCGGATCTTTGTGTGAAATTTATATCGGCGAATAGATGTGATACCTTAAAAATAAATCAAATAAAAGAGATCTTAATCACAGAGGGTATTTAAGGACTATTTCTTTACTGCAATGAGGTTTGGCTGGCATATCAAAAAATAAATATCAAATCTCTCATTACCCTGCTTTTAAATTGATTTAATTGTCAGTTCATGCGGCCTGGCTTTTTACGGATTACGTCAGTCGAAGGTGTGGCGTAAAATAAAATGTGCTACATATCATAATCTTATGGTTTTTTTAAGTTGTTATTTTCGATAGAGATCGAATGTTCTGCTTGGAATTAAATTATAGAACGACTAAAAAATAGGGCCGCATCTCGAAAATTCAAAAGAGATTCCTTTCGTTTGCATTATTAATGGCTCTGTATGGCTACGTGTGCTAAATGTTTACAGACCGAATGATGATGGCTGGGGAAAGGTTTAATGGCGATGCATCTATGTGCTGTTTTAGTTTTCATCAGGGGGTGAAAATAGTAGAGAGTAGAGTTGTTATTTTTATGGCCTCCATTTTAGCCGGATACTCAGAGTGTCGCCGTTGCTTGTGCAGGCTGGAATTTTCTTCGTTTCAGCAAACCAAGTCATCTGCATCAGGGTAGTGCCAAGCTCAGGCGACAAACCTGTGGAGCTGGTTGTGGGCAGGATGCAGTCAGGGATGGACTTCAGAGCGAGATGCCTGAAGGAAGGTAGGCATAAGAGAGCAGTAGAGATACAGACGGACTTGACTGGTAGGCCATATTGCTCTGTTGGGAGGGGGAGGCATATTCCCCCTCCAACGAGAGTCGGCTCTTATGCTGATTAGCAGCGGTTGCCGGCGCGGGCGACCCGCCCTTCGGCCAGCAGTTGATAACTGCCAGTCGCTGCAGGAATAAAGGCTGATTGCCCCTTTTCCAGACGCAGTGACTGTTCGCCCTGCTTGAGGATCACGGTTGCATCGATGGCAAACAGGATCTCGGCGCTGGCAGTGGTGAGCTGATGCTCGCCAGCCGGGTAGACGCTGAAAGTGAAGTCAGGTACCGGCACGTCGAAGTGCTGTACCGCGCCATCACAGCGGGGGGCCAGCAGGATCTGGTCATCCGGCTTGGGCAAGCAGCGGGTGCAATCCAAAAGCTCTGCCACATCGATGTATTTGGGGGTGAGGCCGGCGCGCAGTACGTTGTCGGAGTTGGCCATGATCTCGAGACCCGTGCCGCGCACATAGGCGTGCGGGGTACAGGCATCGAGGAACATCGCCTGACCTGGCTCAAGCGTCACCACGTTGAGCAGCAGCGGCGAGAATAGGCCCACATCTCCCGGGTACTGGGCCGCCAGACTGGTGATAAGGGCAAACGTCTCCTCATCCTGATGGGCGGCGGCATAGGTCAGCAGCCCTGCCAGCGCCTCCTCCTTGCACACCCCTTCCAGTACCAGCAGCTGGTGGAAGAAGTGCTGCAGGCCCGCTTCATTCTGGCTGGCGGCAAGGGCAGCGGTCAGATCGGCGATGGCCGCCAGATTGACCCGCTCGAACAGTGCCAGAATGGCGGGAATGGCGCGAAAGCCGTTCATCGCCTGATAGGGGGTGAGGGCAAACACCAGCTCCGGCTTATGGTTCGGGTCCTTGTAGTTGCGATTGCTCGCCTTGATATCGATGCCTGCGGCCTCCTCTTTGGCAAAGCCCGCTTCGGCCTGAGCCTTGCTCGGGTGCACCTGAATGGAGAGAGCCTTCTCGGCACACAACACCTTGAACAGGAACGGCAGGCTGCCAAAACGGGCGAAGGTGGCCTCACCCAGCGCGGCGGCCGGAGCCCTGTCGATCACCGAAGAGAGCTTTTGCACACTGCCCGCCAGCGTCACCTCGGAGCAGCCGTTGGGGTGAGCCCCCATCCAGAGCTCGGCCTGGGGTTTGCCTTGCGGGTTGGGAATGCCAAACAGGGTGGTGAGGGAGTCATGACTGCCCCAGTCATAGCCTTGAATCGGGTTTTGCATCAACAGAAAGGAGGGCAGATCGCTACTGCTCATAAGGGACGCCTCGTCTAGTTTGAAGAAAATCGGGTGCAGAAAAGGGTGGCATTACTGCTGTGGACCGGACTATAACATGGGCGGTCGTGCGCGCCGCAACCGCTTGCCTCTCTCTTGATCAGGATCACCATGTCTCTCATCTTCAGCCAACTGCTCGACGGAGCCCTGAGCGAACAGGTTCCATTTGACCAAATCTGGTTTGCCAGTGAACAGGGGGTGCCACCCAGTTTCAGCTATCAGGTCAACTTTCCCCGCCTCGAGCTGGTCTTTAGCGGCGAGTATCTCAACCAAATTTGGGACAGGGAGGAGGGGGTCAGAGAGATCAGTGTATTGCCGGGACAGGCGCTCTATATCCCTCCCAACGGCTGGAACAAGCCGCTCTGGACCACCGACTGCTCGGTGCTGAGCCTGCTGTTTGGCAAACGCCAGCTGGGGTTCAGCCTGGTGAGCAAGCGCCGTGAAGATCCGGACTTTTTCGATGTGCAAAAGCACAGCATCATGGCGCGGGCGGGCCATGTGATCGAACACATTTTGGCGGCGCTGAACGTACTGACCGAGGATCCCGGTCGCTCCCCCACCGATGATCACCTGCTGCAGGCTCTGCTGGCGAGTGCCCGTCAGCTGTTGCTGGAGTCCGCCACGGATCGGCCACGGGGGGCAGAGCTCTTTCACGGGATCTGCATCTATATCCAGGAGAACTTTCACCGCTCCATCACCCGTGACTCCATCGCCCATCGTTTCAACGTCTCGGCCAGCCATCTCTCCCACCTGTTCCGCGAGCAGGGTCATATGCGCCTTGCCGATTACATCAGCTGGGTGCGGATCGATCGGGCCAAATTCATGCTGAAAAAGTACCGCTTTCGTCTTGAAGAGGTGGCCAGTCGCTGCGGTTACAGTGACGTGAACTACTTCTGCCGGGTGTTCAAACAGAAGACCGGTTTGACCCCTTCCCAGTATCGTTCCCTGAGTCAGCCGCAGGCTGCGGCCAGCGAGCTGGAGGGATAACGGGGCTGTGTCGGGAAGGCGTGGTGACGGCGCACTGGCGGGTGGCTACCTCTTTGGTCTGACATGCTTTCTTGTCGTTTTATTATGAAAATGAATGGGCTAAGATGGCCGCGCGCAACAAACAAGTTGATAACAAACGGAAGTTAGGAGATGCCGATGGAAAGCAAAGTAGTAATCCCGACCCAAGGTCAGAAAATCACAGTCGATGCCAACGGCAAGCTGCAGGTTCCCAACCATCCGATCATTCCGTTTATTGAAGGGGATGGCATCGGTGTTGACGTAACCCCGGCCATGTTGAATGTGGTGAATGCTGCGGTCGAGAAAGCCTACAAGGGCGAGCGCAAGATCGCCTGGATGGAGATCTATACCGGCGAGAAGTCGACTCATGTCTATGGCGAAGGTGCCTGGCTGCCGGCCGAAACCCTGGATTTCATTCGTGAATATTGCGTGGCCATCAAGGGCCCGCTGACTACTCCGGTCGGTGGCGGTATTCGCTCCCTCAACGTAGCCCTGCGTCAGGAGCTGGATCTCTACATCTGCCTGCGTCCAGTGCGTTACTACGACGGCACCCCGAGCCCGGTCAAGCGTCCTGATCTGACCGACATGGTGATCTTCCGCGAGAACGCCGAAGATATCTACGCTGGTATCGAGTGGAAGGCCGACAGCGTTGAAGCGAACAAGGTGATCGCCTTCCTGCAAAACGAGATGGGCGTGAAGAAAATTCGCTTCCCGGAGTCCTGCGGGATCGGCATCAAGCCGATGTCCAAGGCCGGTACCGAGCGTCTGGTGCGTGCTGCCATCGAGTATGCCATCGACAACGATCGCGACTCCGTGACCCTGGTGCACAAGGGCAACATCATGAAGTTCACCGAAGGTGCCTTCAAGGATTGGGGCTATGCTCTGGCTCAGAACGAGTACGGTGCCCAGCTGATCGACGGCGGCCCATGGTGCTCCTTCAAGAACCCGAAAACCGGCAAGACCATCGTCATCAAGGATGTCATCGCCGATGCCTTCCTGCAGCAGATCCTGCTGCGTCCGGCCGAGTATGACGTCATCGCCTGTATGAACCTCAACGGTGACTACATCTCCGATGCGCTGGCCGCTCAGGTAGGCGGTATCGGCATCGCACCGGGTGCCAACATCGGTGACGGCGTGGCCCTGTTCGAAGCGACCCACGGTACTGCACCGAAGTATGCCGGTCAGGACAAGGTCAACCCGGGCTCCCTCATCCTCTCCGCCGAGATGATGCTGCGCCACATGGGCTGGGTTGAAGCGGCCGATCTCATCATCAAGGGTATGGAAGCGGCGATCCGCAACAAGACCGTCACTTATGACTTCGAGCGTCTGATGGAAGGGGCCACCCTGCGCTCCTGCTCCCAGTTTGCTCAGGACATGATCGACCAGATGTAATCTGCTGCTTGCCAGAAACGCAAAACCGGCGCCATGAGTGCCGGTTTTTTTATCGCGAAAGAGTGCAGGGGCTTATTGCGCCTGCTCTACGTGTTGCTGATAGCGTTGCTGCCATTTGCTGGTTTCTGCTTCATCGCCCTGAGCCTTCCAGAAGGCGCAGATGGTGTTGGCAAGTTCCGAAGCCATCGCGTGATCTCCGTCACGTCGGCTCATCAGATAATCTCCCAGCCAGCTTTGATATTGTTTCATTACCCGATCTCCTTATCTCATGTGCCCTTGAGGGTGCCCACCTTGACGGGAGCCTGTCGGCTCATCCTGGGGGGAACATCATCAGGCATGATGGTGCAAAGTCACGACCCGGGCAGAGAGCCCGATGGGCAATCTGGCGGCGAACGTGACGCGAGATGTCAAAAAATGAGCGCCATTTTAGCACAAACTGACCAACTTGGGGAAATTGTCGCCATGGATTGCGACAGAACTGTCCCATCCCCTTGTTCCCAAAACAGAAAACCCGCCGTGATGGCGGGTTGATTTGCAGATAAAAGTGGCAAAACAGCCTAGATCTTGGCGCTGGCCAGGTACTTTGCCATCTCTTCGGCGGGCACCATGCCACCGCCAGTGGCCCATACCAGATGGGTGGCCTGCGCCATGGTTGCCGCGTCCAGTCCCTGCGCGGTTTGCCATGCCGGTTCGGCCGCTACGCGCCACGGGCCAGCCATGCCGGCCAGCGCAGAGGGTTCCAGCTTGATCTGCTCATCGCGCGCCAGCAGTCCCAGCAGGTCATACATCTCCTGATCGCTCAGGGTGTAGAAACCCGCCAGCAGCCGCTCCATGGCACGGCCGACGAAACCCGAGGCGCGCCCCACCGCGAGGCCATCGGCTGCGGTGAGGTTGTCGATGCCCAGATCCTGCACCGCAATGGTATCGTGCAATCCGGTATGGACCCCTAGCAACATGCAGGGGGAGTGGGTCGGCTCGGCGAAGAAGCAGTGAACGTTATCCCCGAACGCGAGCTTGAGACCAAAGGCCACCCCGCCCGGGCCGCCGCCTACGCCGCAGGGCAGGTAGACGAACAGCGGGTGGTCGGCATCCACCTTGATACCCATCTGGTCGAACTGCTTTTTCACCCGCTCGCCCGCCACCGAGTAGCCGAGGAACAGGGTGCGGGAGTTCTCGTCGTCGATAAAGAAGCAGTTGGGATCGCGCTTGGCCTCTTTGCGCCCCTGTTCCACCGCCACCCCGTAATCTTCGGCATATTCGACCACGATGACACCGTGTTCACGCAGCTTGCGCTTCTTCCACTCCCGCGCATCGGCCGACATGTGGACGGTGACGGTAAAGCCGAGCTTGGCGCTCATGATGCCGATGGACATGCCAAGGTTGCCGGTGGAGCCCACTGCGATGCTGTACTGGCTGAAGAACTGGCGAAACTCGTCGCTGAACAGTTTTCGGTAGTCATCCTCTTCGCAGAGCAGTCCCGCCTTGATAGCCAACTGTTCGGCGTGGGTCAGCACCTCGTAGATACCGCCGCGCGCCTTGATGGAGCCGGATATGGGCAGGTGGCTGTCTTTTTTCAGCAGCAGTCGACCGGTGACCTCAACCCCGTAGCGCCGGTTGAGCGTAGCCTGCATCGCCGGAATAGCGGCGATCTCGGACTCCAGAATACCGTTGCTGGCGTGGGTCTCGGGGAAGGCTTCGCACATGTAGGGGGCGAAGCGGGCCAGCCGAGCGGAAGCGTTCGCCACATTGTTGTTATCGAGTCCCACATAGGGCAGACCGGCAGCCAGAGTGGTGGTGTTGGGGTTGAACCAGGTGACTGGCTCAAGCGCGATCAGGGATTGCACCAGTGGAAATTGCGCTGTGAGCTGTTGTACGTCGATGTTTTTCATAGTGTTCTCGGTCTTGTTACACGATAAAAGAGAGCAGGAAGGTACCGGCCTGCGCCATCAGGGAGGCGACAAAGGTGGCGGTGGTGTAGTACTTGAGCGTTTCGTTCAGGGTGGCGCCGCAATACTGCTTGACCAGCCAGAACAGAGAGTCAGTCACCATGGTGCAGCCAATGGCGCCGGAGCCGATGGCTAGGGTCATGATCTCCGGGCTGATGTTCGGGTAGTGCACCATGATGGGGGAGACAATGGCGGTGGCGCCTATCATGGCGACGGTGGCGGAGCCCACGGCGGCGTGCAGCACGATAGCCACCAGCCAGGCCAGCAGAATGGGGTGCATATCCAGCTGGGAGAGGATGGTGGCCAGGCTATCGCCCAGGCCACTTGCCTTGAGCACCCCGTTGAAGGCGCCACCCGCACCGATGATGAGCAAAATGTTGGCGATGGAGGAGAAGCACTCCTCGGTCTTGTTAAGCAGTCCCTCCATCTTCATCTGCTGGCGGATCCCCAGCACGTAGTAGGCGGTGAAGGCGGCGATAAACATGGCGGTGATAGGGTTGCCGATAAACTCCAGCACGACATAGAGGTGGCTGGCGTGCTCCATATTGAGCTCAGCGACCGTCTTGGCCAGCATCAGCAGGATGGGCAGCAGCACGGTAAAGAGCGAGGCGCTCAAGGTCGGGAGAGTGGCCTCATCGCGCGCCTTGATGTCGGCAAAGGCAGCGGGCACCTTCTTGAACGGGAGCCGGTTACCCAGCAGCTTGAGGAACAGCGGGCCGCCCACCAGCGAGGCAAACAGCCCGACCGCGAGGCCATAGACGATGACGGAGCCGACGTCAGCCCCCAGCTGATTGGTGACATAGAGGGCTGCAGGGTGGGGCGGCACTATGCAGTGCACGGCCATCAGGGCGGTGCAGAGCGGAATAGCCAGCTTGAGCAGCGAGGTATTGTTCTTGCGGGCGATGGAGAAGGCGAGCGGGATCAGCAGCACTACCCCCACTTCGACAAACAGGGTGATGCCGCACACCAGACCCACCAGCACCATGATGACATCCGGCGAGAGCCAGCGGCATCTCTGCAGGGCGAGACCGATGCGCTCTGCAGCCCCCGACACCTCCATCATCTTGCCGAGTATGGTGCCAAGACCGATGACGGCGGCGAGAAAGCCTAGCGTGCCGCCAATGCCCTCTTCCATGGCGCTGACCATCTTGAGGGGCTCCATCCCCATCAGGGTGCCGACATAGAAGCTCGCCAGCAGCAGGGCAAGGAAAGGATGAACCTTGCCCTTCACTATGGTGACCACGATAAGAACGATGCTACTTAGCAAGGTAGCGATGACCCATACCTCTGAACTCATACTGCGCCTCGACATCTGTTGTGTGTGATTGTTTATGCGCTTATTGAATGAAAATGAGGTGGGGCTGACAAATGATGAAATCGACCACTTGGATGAAATGAGATGATGCAAAGGCGCTACATTGGTCACAATTTATCGAAATCACACTCTTTGGGTCTTTTGGGTTCATCCTGAAGGTGGCCTGTGGGTGTATCATCGGCGGCCATTGCGAAGAGGGGGATGAATGTATAACGGGGATAATTACATATCGCGCAACAAGCTGCTGAGTGGCTACCAGCTGGCCAAGCTGCACACCTTCGAGGCGGCCGCCCGCCACGGATCCTTTGCCATGGCAGCTGATGAATTGTCGCTGAGTCCCAGTGCCGTGAGTCACCGGATCAGCGCGCTGGAAGAGGAGCTGGGGTTCAAGCTCTTTGAGCGTTTTCACCGCAAGGTGGTACTGACGGCGGATGGGCAGCGGGTGTTCTGGGCGCTCAAATCTTCGCTGGAGTTCATCAATCAGGAGATCCTGGAGATCAAGAATCAGGAGCTCTCCGGTACCCTGACCATCTATTCGCGTCCCTCCATCGCCCAGTGCTGGCTGGTGCCCAGGTTGGCGGATTTCTCCCGCCTGCATCCGCAGATCGAGCTCAATATCATCACCGGCAACGAGAACATCAACCTGCATGGTTATGGCATCGATTTGACCCTCTATTTCGATGAGAAGAGCCCGGAGCGGCTTGCCATCCACCCGCTGATGGATGAGTTCATGCTGCCGGTGTGCAGCCCGGAGTATGCCGAGCAGCACGGGCTTGTCGGCAATCCCGCCAACTTGTCCTTGTGCCGGCTGCTCCATGATCGGCAGGCATGGGGATTTGACTCGGATACCGATGAATGGAGCTGCTGGGCTCGCCACGCCGGGGTCAGCCTCGAGGCATGCCCGCTGAGCATGGGTTTTGATCGCTCGGATCTCGCCATCATCGCCGCCATGAATCACGCCGGGATCGCCATGGGGCGCAAGAATCTGGTGAGCAAGCGACTGGCACGCAACGAGCTGGTGGCCCCTTTTGCCGGCTTGGAGGTCAAGTGCGAGCAGCGTTATTACATGGCGACCCTGCCCAATCGGGCGTGTCCCAAGATCCAGGCCTTTATCGACTGGGCGCAGAAAATGGCTGCCGAGATGGAATGAACAGAGGCCGGTGCGCAAGAGCAAAATGAAGATGGTAAAGCGCGAGTGAACGAAGGTAGCGGTTTAACGTAGCGGGAAAATTGGGGGAGAGGGGTTGGCTGATGGTGGTTGGTCGCGAGTGGCCTTGCTGCCAACACCGGGTGGCTGGCAGCAAGGCAACGGTCGGGATCAGGTGGTCTTTTCCAGATGGTTCTGGTAAATCTGCTGCCACTTGTCCAGTTCGTTTTCATCACCCTGCTGCTGCCAGAACTCGCAGATGGAACTCGCCATCTCGCATGCCATGGCGTGGTCACCGTCACGGCGACTCATCAGGTATTGCCCCAGCCAGCTTTGATACTGTTTCATTGCACGATCTCCTTATCTATTTAACCCTTGATACTGCAGCTGTGGGACACCCGTCCGGCAGTGTCGCGCCACACTCCACTTTCGCCGCGCGCTGCTTGTTATTGCCTCGCTTGTTGTCAATCAGGACAGAGAGCGTATGAGAAAGAGGCGAAAGTGTTAAAAATTGGCCACCACCTTATCACAAAATGGTGTGATATGCAGGCTTTGGGGCCAATTGAGTTATAAGCGCGGGTTGTGTGTCCCGACATAGCGACAGGGATTGACGGAGAGTATCGGCACGCAACTTGTGCCGCAAGCAGGCGTTTGAGCGGTTACTGGGTCACCCGACGTGCCTGCCAGTAGCGACTGTTCCAGTAGACGTTGTCGAGGCGGGAGCGGATCACTCCCTTGCTGGTGGAGGCGTGAATAAACTCGCCGGCACCTGTGTAGACCCCCACATGGTACTGTTGCCAGCCGGTTTTGAAGAAGACCAGATCCCCGTGTTGCAGCCGGTAGCGATCCACCGGTTTGCCAATGCTGGCCTGAGATTCGGTGGTTCTTGGCAGGTTGAAGCCCAGCACTTGACTGTAGGCGAGCTGGGTGAAGGCGGAGCAGTCTAGCCCGGCGCGGCTGGCGCCGCCCATGCGGTAAGGGACACCGCGCCACTGTTGGTAGAAGCCATCGAAGGCACTGCTCTGCCGGGGGGCCGGAGGTGGCTCCGGCGTGCTGGAGCAGGCGGCCAGCAGCAGAGTCAGCAGGGATAGCAACAGCTTGCGATACATCGGGCTCTCTCCACGGACGGGTCTACCAAACGAGACATTTATCGAGCGCCATATCCTGCCAAATCGTTCTGGCTGCAGGAGGGCACGCGACAACTTTTCCATCATAAACAGGGATCTGGCTCCAGACCTAGTCTCCGAGAGGAAAAATGTGGTGGGGAACTGAAAAACGCCAACCCGAGGGTTGGCGTTTGTTGTCACTCGTTGTGGCTGATCAGCGGTTTAAGCAGCTCGGCCAGTTTGTAGAAGGTCTGCACCCGGGTGGTGCTGGGGCGCCAGACCAGCCCGATCTCGCGATAGGAGGTCTCTCCCGGCAGCGGGATGGCCACCAGATCGGAGTTGGCAAGAATGCCGGCATCGATGGCCATCTGCGGCAGGAAGGTGGTGCCAAGACCCGCTTCCACCATTTGTACCAGGGTGTGCAGGCTGGTGGCGGCGAACGGGTTGATCTTGCTCTTGTCCCGCAGGCGGCAGGCGCTCACCGCGTGCTCGGTGAGGCAGTGCTCCCGCTCCAGCAGGAAGATGCTCTGGTTGGGCAGCTCCTTGTAGTCGAACGGGGTATGCAGACCGGCCGCCATGCTGGCGGGCATCACCATGTGGAACGGATCCTGGCCGACGGTCTTGCAGTGAAATCCACCGATCTCGATGGGCAGGGCGAGGATCAGCAAGTCGAGCTGACCCTGTTCCAGTTGCTTGAGCAGATTGCTGGTGGTGTCTTCACGCAGCAACAATTCGAGGTCAGGATAGGTTTTGCTGCACTCTTTCAGCAGTTTGCTCAGCAGGAAGGGGGCGATGGTGGGAATGCAGCCAAGACGTACCGTCCCCTGCATCACGCCACCCTGATGTTGCCCGAGCTCCATCAGATCCCGCGCATCGGAGAGCAAATTGCGAGCGCGCTCGACGATTTCCATGCCGACCGGGGTCATAATGAAGCTCTTGTGGTCCCGCTCCACCAGTTGCAGGTTCATCATGTCCTCCAGCGTCTGGATCCCGGTACTCAGGGTCGACTGGCTGACATGACAGGCCTTGGCGGCGCGGTTGAAGTTCTTGTGCTCATCGAGAGCGACCAGATATTGCAGCTGTTTGAGGCTGGGCCAACGTTGCATAGAAAAACCCGATTAATGCTATCTATTTAATTTGATTTAACTAATCTACCACCGGGTCTATAGTTTGTCGCTTGAATTAGATGGACTTGGCTCTAGGTAGCCCAATCCTCACCGGATTGTTCACTTCACATAAAGAGGAATTGAATATGGTATTGGTAGGCCGTCCCGCACCCGATTTTACCGCCGCAGCTGTTCTGGGTAATGGCGAGATCGTTGATTCATTCAACCTGTCATCCCACATCAAAGGCAAAGCTGCCGTTGTCTTCTTTTATCCGCTCGATTTCACCTTCGTCTGCCCGTCCGAGCTGATTGCCTTCGATCACCGTTATGAAGAGTTCCAGAAGCGTGGCGTGGAAGTGATTGGTGTTTCCATCGATTCCCAGTTCTCCCACAATGCATGGCGTAACACCAAAGTGGAAGATGGCGGTATCGGTCAGGTCAAGTACCCGCTGATCGCCGACGTGAAACACGAAATCTGCAAAGCCTATGACGTTGAGCATCCGGAAGCCGGCGTGGCGTTCCGTGGCTCCTTCCTGATCGACAAGAACGGTGTCGTTCGTCACCAGGTTGTCAACGATCTGCCGCTGGGCCGCAACATCGACGAGATGCTGCGCATGGTCGATGCCCTGCAATTCCACGAAGAGCACGGCGAAGTGTGCCCTGCTCAGTGGGAAAAAGGCAAAAAAGGTATGCAAGCCTCTCCGGACGGCGTTGCCAAGTACCTGTCCGAGAATGCTGACTCCCTGTAATCGGGTCGTACTCTCCTTGAAGAACCGGCGTCTTGGCGCCGGTTTTTTTATACCTGTGAGTCATCTATCCCCCTGATATCGCCGGTCACACTCTTCTCGTTCCATTGTTCCATCGTTCCATCGTTCCATCGCTCTCCTCGCTATTCCAAGCAGCCGTTCGCTGGCGTACTCGTTGTTTCGAAATGAGGTGCTGATCTATGGTTGGGAAGGTATGTGACGACAGACAATCGCCATAAAAAAAGCGCGCCATAGGCGCGCTCAGTTCACAATCAGAGGCGTTACTCCTCAAAGATCCCGAAGTGATCCTTGGCGAAATTGACCCGCTGCTCCACGTTCATCTTCACCTGCCCCAGCTTCTCGATGGTCTTGAGGTTGGGCACCAGGCCGCGACCGTTGGCGATCTGGATGGCAAGACCAGGACGGGCATTGAGCTCCAGCAGCATGGGGCCGCGGAACTTGTCCAGCACCATGTCAGTACCGATATAACCCAGACCCGACATCTCGTAGCAGGAGGCGGCGAGGGTGAGCAGGGTATCCCAGTGGGGCACCTTGAGCTCATAGAGGTCGAGGCCGGTGTCCGGATGGTGGCGCAGCGGATTGCCAAACTGCACCGCCCGCAGGGCACGACCGGTACGCAGGCACAGACCCACCCCCACGGCGCCCTGGTGCAGGTTCGCCTTGCCGTCCGAGGCGGCGGTGGAGAGGCGCATCATCGCCATCACCGGGAACCCCTTGAAGATGATGACCCGGGCATCAGGTACCCCTTCGAAGGAGTAGCCGTCGAACACATCATCAAAGTTGATGAGGCCTTCGACCAGAGCCACGTCGGGCTTGCCGCCGAGGGAATAGAGCCCCGCCAGAATGTTGGAAACATGGCGCTCCAGATCCTGACCGGTAGAGGCGCTGCCGTTGGGTTTATAGAAGAGGCCATCTTCCTGACGCAGGATCACCAGGATCCCCTTGCCGCCCGAGCCACGGGCCGGCTTGATGCAGAAGCCCGGCCAATCTTTTACCAGCTCGGTGATGCGACCCACATCGTGCTGGGCACGGATGGTACCGATCAGCTCAGGCACGGTAACCCCTGCATCCAGCGCAATTTGCTTGGTCTGCAGCTTGTCATCCACCAGCGGATAGAGGCTGCGCGGATTGTAGCGGCTGATGTAGGAGTGGTTGCGCTTGTTCATGCCGAGGATGCCTGATTGGGACAGGCTCCACGGGGTTGTGTATTTTTCCCAGAACCACATCGGTTACTTGTCCTTACCCGGGGTGACGCCAGATTTCATCTCGTCCACCAGCGGCTTGAAGCGCTTCAGTTCGCTCAGCTTGTAGCCGGTGTAGTTACCCATCAACAGCACGGTCGCCATCAGCACCAGCTGCAGGCCGAGGAAGTTGAAGGTGAGGTGACGAATAAGTTCGTTATCCATGGCCAGATAGGCGATGACGGCAACCAGCAGAGAGCCACCACCCTGGCGGAACACCTCTTTCGGGCCCTCTTCTTCCCACAGGATGGACATCCGTTCGATGGTCCAGGAGAGGATGATCATCGGGAAGAAGGTGATCTTCATACCGTCGGTCAGCCCCAGCTTGAAGGCGAACGCGGAGAAAATACCGATCATCGAGATAACCATGATGATGATGGCCGATATTCGGGCGACCAGCAGCAAGTTAAGCCGCGACAGATAGGAGCGGATGATGAGACCGGTGCCGACGATCAGCAGGAAGCCGATGAGGCCGGTGACCAGTGAGGTCTGGATAAAGGCGACCGCGATCAGCACCGGCATAAAGGTACCTGAGGTCTTGATCCCCACCAGAACCCGCAGGAACACCACCATCAGCACGCCGATCGGGATCAGCAGCAAGCCCTTGAACAGGGTCTGCTCTTCCAGCGGCAGGCTGTGGATGGAGAAGTTCATCATCTCTGATTTTTCGAACTTCTGCGCCAGTGCCACGCTGACCGGCTGCTCCTGCTCGATCATCGAGAAGCTGACACGGGAGTTGTGACCACCGGTCACGTCCAGCAGGGCGCCGGAGTTGTATTCCCACAGCAGCAGGTTGGCCGGACGACCCTGTTCACCGGTTTGCGGGTTGAACAGCTTGTAGTCGGTCGGGCTGTTGAATACCTGCAGGTAATCCACCAGCTCCTGACGACGGCGGCCATCTTCCAGATTCAGGGCATGCACCACGCGGGTGGGGACGTCAGCATTGTTGAGCAGCTCGGCTATCAGGTTGGCGCGGCTCTTGTGCTTTTTCAGCAGCTCGGCGTTCTGCTCCTGCTTCTCGATCTCCTTGATGATCTCGCGAGTCAGGGTGTAGCCATCGGCAGAGCGCTCCTGTGCCCGCTCGAGGATTTGCTTCATCGCGGTGGCATAAGGCTCACTCTCGATCTGCTTCTCGATGGCAGGCGGCTGCGGATTGGCGGCCGGTTTGGCGTGGGCATCCGCCATCATGTCGACGCGGTAATAGAGCTCCTGACGGCCAGAGGCGGTGCGGATGGACCACTCGGCGCGGGCATCGCCATCTTTCTCGACAAAGGAGAGGCCGTAGCCGGGGCTGGCGGCGTTCTCGTTCATCAGGGTGAAACCGGGCTGGGTGCCCGGAATGGCCAGAGAGGCGATCACCGGCTCACCGGTCGCCTCAAACTCCAGCTTGGCTTCGATGGACCAGATCTGGCGCTTTTCACCGGGCGTCAGCGGCACATCCAACGCGATATGGTGATAGATCGTCATTCCCAGGCCGACAATGTACAGCAGGGCTACCAGCAAATAGAACGGCTTACGGGAAACCATGGATTATTTCACATCCTTGAGCTTGGGTTTGGGTTGGATATATTCGCGGGCCACATCAACCACGGCGATGTCTTTCAAAAATTCGCGACCCAGCAGCACAGGGAAGGTCATGTCGCTACGGTCTTTCAGGGTAAATTCGGCTTTCTCGGTCATGTCGCCAATGCGCACGGCCAGACGCACCACCGGACGGCGGTCCAGATCGTCGGCAGAGGCCTGACGCACCCGTACATGGCGTACCAGCGGCGCTTCGATCTGGATCTTGTCGTCCACTTCCTGATGGCTCAGGAAGAAGCGCACCCAGTTTTTGCCGTTGCGCTCGAAAATGGTGATCTCTTGCGCACTGATGGAGGAGGTGGTCGCACCGGTATCGACCCGCGCCTGGAAGGCGTCGTTGGCCGCATCAACCCAGATCCACTCGGCTTCACCGACCATCAGCTTGCCATCGATGGTGTGACCCTGATTGGGGGCCGGGCACTTCTCGGTGGGGATGGCCATCGGCTTGGGCGGCTCGGAGGGGAGGGTGGCGAGCTTGTGGTCTACTTGCTTGACGGACTCTTTCATATTGGTGACATCTGTGTTGAGCTGAACCAGCAGGTGCTGTTGCTGCACATACTGCTTCTGTTGCTGTTCCATGGATGTTTGCAGGCGCTGCTCGCTCTGGCTCAGCTCGCTGCGAAGCTCGGCCAGCGTCAGAGCAGGAACCTGAGGCGCTTTTTCCATATTGACACACCCGCCGAGACTAAGCAGGGAGAGCAGGGTCATTCCTTTTAATTTGCTTTTCATGTCATTCATTTAACTGTGCTTCCTGGAATTGGGTCAGTGTAACTTCCTGAATCGCCATCGGCTAGTCTTTGGCCTTGCGGGCAATCAGTACGGCACGTTTCGGCGCCGGGTGTCCTTCTACCGTGAGTGCCGGATTGTCTGGATCCAGATAGTCACTCAGGGATTCATTAATCATCCAGTCGGTACGACGCTGTTCGTCGGTGCTGGTCATATTCTCGTCTACTATCCGTACGTCGGTGAAGCCGCAGCGCTCGACCCACAGCTTGAGGGCGCGGCTTGAGGGAATAAACCAGACGTTGCGCATCTTGCCGTAGCGGTCGGTGGGCATCAGCACGTCGTTGACCCCGCCATCGATCACCAGCGTCTCCAGCACCAGCTCGCCATCATCTTTCAATTGATTGCGCAACTGCTCGATGTGCTCGATGGGGGATTTGCGGTGATAGAGCACCCCCATGGAGAAGACGGTGTCAAAAGCACGCAGCTCAGGTAGCTCCTGAATACCGAGCGGCAACAGGTGGGCGCGCTGATCATTGCCCGCGAAGTGGCGAATGGCCTCGAACTGGCAGAGGAACAGCGGGCTAGGGTCGATGCCGACCGCCAGCTTGGCCCCTTCACCCACCATGCGCCAGAGGTGGTAGCCGCTGCCGCAACCCACATCCAGCACGTAACGGCCTTCGAGCGGGCTGATATGAGGCAGCACCCGATCCCACTTCCAGTCAGAGCGCCACTCGGTATCGATGTGGATGCCGTGCACGGTGAACGGCCCCTTGCGCCAGGGCATGAAGTGGCGCAGCAGGCTCTCGACCTTCTTGCGTTCACCTTCGCCAAGGCTCTCGGCAGAGCCGATTTCGACCCGGCTTTTCAGCTCGACGTTGCCGGGGGAGACCACCGGCAGCTTGTTGAGGGCTCGATTCCAGCGCGGCAGGTCGCCATGCTGGTTGTCATGTTGCCAGGCGTGCAGCTGGGCGGGCAGGGTATGCAGCCAGTGGCTCAGCCGGTTTTTGGCAATCAGTTGATAGAAATTGGCAAAGTCGATCATGGCTGGGCGTCGCTGGATTTGATGGCAATCATGGAGCCGAAGTTGAAGCACTGGAACCAGAGATCCTGATGGACGAAACCGGCGTCCCGTAGGCGAGCCTGATGCACCGGCAGGCTGTCGGTGCGCATCACGTTCTCAAGGGCGGTGCGTTTCTGGCTGATCTCCAGTTCGCTATAGCCGTTGGCCCGCTTGAAGTCGAGGTGCAGATCGATGAGCAGCTCGTTGACCGGTTCATCTTCGAAGCGGAACTTTTCGCTCAGGATCAGGATCCCGCCCGGGCGCAGCCCATCGTGAATGCGCTGGATCAGGGCAGCCCGCTTCTCGGGCTCGACAAATTGCAGGGTGAAGTTGAGCACCACCACGGAGGCGTTCTCGATCTCGATGTCGCAGATATCTGCTTCCACCAGCTCCACCGGCACCTCGGATTTGAAACCGGAGAGGTGGGCGCGGGCACGCTCGATCATCGGATGGGAGAGATCCACCGCGGTGATGCGGCAGCCGGGCTGGCTGACATGGCGACGCATCGCCTGGGTCGCGGCGCCCAGTGAGCAGCCGAGATCATAGAGTCGGCTCTCGGGTTGGGCGTAGCGGGCGGCCATCATGCCGATGGCAGAGATGATGTTGCTGTAACCCGGCACCGAGCGCTGGATCATATCGGGAAACACGTCGACGACCTGTTCGTCAAAACAGAAGTCTCCCAATCGGGCGATCGGGGCGGCAAAAATTTGATCTTTGGTATGCATGCTGGCGCAACCTGACAGTCGGGACATCACCCGGCTGTATTGTTCAATTGAGTCGTTGGGTGACACCCATCAGAGTAGATTTATCACCTGTTTACGAACGGGGTGGCTGGTCGTGAAATCCTTTGGACCTGTCCTGTTCGTACGGGCCATGTTCCGGACCCTTACTTGGGGCGGTAGTGTAGAGGATTGATGGCCGTTTGTCTTGACGCCAGGGCTTGCCACGCCACAAAAAAGCACTTTTTTTGCAGCGAAACGATGGCCGCAGAATGGGTTGGCTAAAAGCGCAGCACTCCCTGCCGTGCGCGATCGTTTTCCCCCGGCCACGGGGCCATCTCCTGCTCCAGCAAGCGGGTGATCTGACGGGCCAGCTCAGGTGCTTGGGCGTTGTCGGCAGTATGTATATAGAGGTAGAGATCTTTCCCCTCCGCGAGCCACTGGCGCCAGTGGGGGAGCCAGCTGGGCAGGAAGGGGTGATTGGCCGCCGGATCCGGAAGGCCGATAAAGCGCACCATGGGGGCGTTGGCGGTGGCCAGCAGATGTACCGGCAGGCGTGGCTTCTTGCCCTGGGCATCGACAAGGGCTGGCGTGGTTGCTGGCACCGAGAAGAGTGGCCGGCTGTCGAGCATCACCCGGTTCACCCCCTGTTCCATCAGCAGCCGGTTCAATGCCCGCTCGGCCTCCCCCTTGGCGAAGAACTCAGGGTGACGCACTTCGAGGGCGTAGCGAAACGCCCGCGGCAGCCGATCGATGAAGGCCGCCAGTCTGGCCAGCCCCTGTGGCCCGAAACGGGCGGGCAACTGCAGGGTGAGCAGCCCCAGCTTGTCGTGCAGCGGGGCGAGCAGGCGAATAAAGTCGGCGACTTGTTTGTCTGCGCTCACCAGATCGCTCTGGTGGCTGATGGTTTGCGGAAATTTGAAGTTGAAACGAAAGTGATCGGGCACCGCATCGGCCCAGCGCTGTACCGTGTCCGGGGTCGGCAGGGCGTAGAAGGTGGTGTTACCCTCCACCGAATTGAACACGGTGGCGTAGTGGGCGAGGTGTTCGGCAGGCTTGGCGCCAAGGCCCAGCAACTGGCCGGGCCAGCTGGGGTGGGACCACTGCGGCAGGCCCAAATAGAGGCTCATGGTGGCTAATCTCTTCGCTCTTGGTGCATTCGTGCCGATTTTTTGCCCGCTTTTTGCCATCGAGTGCAAAAAACTGGCGAAAGGAGGCTGCTGGCCATTTTACCCAAAAGGGGGTTTTCCTCTATAATGCCAGCCCTTTTGTTTTTCAATTTCTTGTGACCCATGCCTATCTACGAATATCGTTGCGACGTCTGTGGCCATGAATTGGCAAAACTGCAAAAGCTTTCCGATGCCCCCCTGACCGACTGTCCGGCCTGTAGCAAGCCGAATCTGGTCAAGCTGATATCGGCGGCAGGCTTCCGGCTCAAGGGAACCGGATGGTACGAGACTGATTTCAAACCGGGTAAGAAAAAGAATCTGGCCAGCTGTGAGACAGACGGTGCTTGCCAGTCGTGCCCGGCGGCCCAAGGTTAACCGTCTCTCTACAATTTCGAAGGAAGAAGTCCATGCGCTCTATCTATTGCGGACAGGTCAATGAGGCCCATGCAGGGCAGACCATTACATTGTGCGGTTGGGTTCATCGTCGTCGTGATCTCGGCGGTCTGATCTTTATCGATATGCGCGACCGGGAAGGGATCGTTCAGGTGTTCTTCGATCCGGACAAACCGGACGCGTTCGCCCTGGCCTCCGAGCTGCGCGGCGAGTTCTGCATCCAGGTGACCGGCGTGGTGCGCACCCGTCCCGAGTCCCAGCGCAACAGCGACATGGCCACTGGCGCCATCGAAGTGTTCGCCCACGAACTCAACATCATCAACCGTGCCGAGCCGCTGCCGCTGGACTTCAATCAGGTCAACAGCGAAGAGATCAGCCTCAAGTATCGCTACCTGGATCTGCGTCGTCCCGAGATGGCCAAGTACCTGAAGACCCGTGCCAAGGCCAGCGCCTTCGTACGCCGCTTCATGGATGAGCACGGCTTCCTCGATATCGAGACCCCGATGCTGACCAAGGCCACCCCGGAAGGTGCCCGTGACTATCTGGTGCCGAGCCGCGTGCACAAGGGCAAGTTCTACGCTCTGCCGCAATCACCCCAGCTGTTCAAGCAGTTGCTGATGATGTCCGGCTTCGACCGTTACTACCAGATCGTCAAGTGCTTCCGTGACGAAGACCTGCGTGCCGACCGCCAGCCGGAATTCACCCAGATCGACGTGGAGACCTCCTTCATGACCGCACCGCAGGTGCGTGAAGTGATGGAAGAGATGATCCGCAAACTGTGGCTGCACATCCTGAACGTGGATCTGGGCGACTTCCCGATCATGACCTTCGACGAAGCCATGCGTCGCTACGGCTCCGACAAGCCGGACCTGCGTCTGCCGATGGAGCTGGTTGATGTGGCTGACCTGCTGACTGCTGTCGCGTTCGCCGTGTTCGCGGGCCCCGCCAACGATCCGAAAGGCCGTGTGGCTGCCCTGAAAGTCCCGGGCGGTGCCGAGCTCTCTCGCAAGCAGATCGACGAATACACCAAGTTTGTCGGCATCTACGGTGCCAAGGGCCTGGCCTGGATGAAGGTCAACGAAGCCGCCAATGGTATCGAAGGCGTGCAGTCTCCGGTTGCCAAGTTCCTCTCTGACGCCATCGTGCGCGAGATCCTGGCCCGTACCGGCGCAGCCGACGGCGACATCATCTTCTTTGGCGCTGACAGCAAGAAAGTGGTCTGCGATGCCATGGGCGCCCTGCGTCTGAAAGTGGGTCGCGATCTGGGCCTGCTGGAGAACAGCTGGAAACCGCTGTGGGTTATCGACTTCCCGATGTTCGAGGAAGATGGTGAAGGTGGTCTGGCCGCCATGCACCACCCGTTCACCGCGCCGAGCAACATGAGCCCGGCCGAGCTGAAAGCCAATCCGGTGGGTGCTTACGCCAACGCCTACGACATGGTGATCAACGGCTACGAAGTGGGTGGCGGCTCTGTCCGTATCCACAACAGCGAGATGCAGTCCACCGTGTTCGATATCCTGGGTATCACCCCGGCCGAGCAGCGCCTGAAATTCGGCTTCCTGCTGGATGCGCTGAAGTACGGCACCCCGCCGCACGCCGGTCTGGCCTTCGGTCTGGACCGTCTCAGCATGCTGCTGACCGGCACCGAAAACATTCGGGATGTCATCGCCTTCCCGAAAACGACCGCGGCTGCCTGTCTGATGACAGACGCCCCCAGCCTTGCCAATGCCGCCCAACTGGGTGAGCTGGCGATTGCAACCACCGTCAAGGGCGACGAGTAAGCCGATACCGGCACCGGAGGCCGCCGCCGTGCGGCCTCTGTGTTTCCCTTGGGTTAGTCATGATCAGTGTTACTGACATTTAAAAAATAACGGAGAGTCTCTATGGCAGGTCACAGTAAATGGGCCAACATCAAACACCGCAAGGCCGCTCAGGACGCCAAGCGTGGCAAGATCTTCACCAAGCTGATCCGCGAAATCACTACCTCCGCGCGTCTGGGTGATGCCGATCCCGCCAACAACCCGCGTCTGCGTGCTGCGGTGACTGCCGCCCTGACCAACAACATGACCCGCGACACCATCAACCGTGCCATTCAGCGTGGCGCCGGTGGTGGCGATGGCGAACAGCTCGAGACCATCGTATACGAAGGTTACGGCCCGGCTGGCTCTGCCGTGATGGTAGAGTGCCTGACTGACAACCGTAACCGTACCGTAGCCGAAGTGCGTCACGCCTTCAGCAAGTGCGGTGGCAACCTGGGCACCGACGGCTCCGTCGCCTATCTGTTCAGCAAGAAAGGTCTGCTGACCTTCGTTGGGGTAGACGAAGATGCACTGATGGATGCCGCGCTGGAAGCGGGCGCCGATGACGTGGTCACCGAAGAGGATGGCACCATCGAGGTGTACACCACCCCGAACGACTTCGGTACCGTGCTGGATGGTCTTGAAGCTGCCGGCTTCAAGGCCCAGAGCGCCGAAGTGACCATGATCCCCTCCACCGAAGCGGAGCTGGATGCAGAAACTGCACCCAAGCTGATGCGTTTGATCGATATGCTGGAAGATCTGGACGATGTGCAAGAGGTTTACCACAACGGCTCCATCTCCGATGAAGTCGCTGCGACCCTCTGATCGCTGAATTGTGCTCTCCCGATGGCAGCCTGATGGCTGCCATTTTTTTATCTTTGCATTGTGGCAACTGCTGATGTGTCGGTTGCGCAACTGGTGCTGCAACTCTCTTCACTGACAGTCTTTCCCGCTTTCTCTACGCATTATCATTGCTCTATTCATGCCAGTCGGTTGGCCCTGTACGTACGCCAGTCGGCAGTTCTGCTGCGTTGCGTTAGCGAGGCTCCGCTAATCCTGTTTATCACACCTTTAGCTCTTGAGATGGCGTTGGCTGCTCACATCTGCCCGTCAGGGTAATTCGTTGGGGGTAGGGGATAGGAGGTGATGGAGCGTGCTCTTGTTATCACAGGGGCCCATCAATACAGAGTCACAGGTTGGGATGTTGATAGCGGATTGGCTGGGGCGAGTTGGTTGGTTGGGAAGTTAGGGGCTGCACTAGCGCAATCGGCAGGGAGATGATGGCTGTGATTAGTGGCAAGTGGCAGATAAAAAAAGCCCGCGCAGTGCGCGGGCTTGTTATCTCAGGACCGGTTATCAGGCCTTGGATTTCTTCTTACCTTCAACCTTGGCTTCAACCGGGGCAGCAGTTACCGGAGCGGCTTCGGTGAACGGACGACCGTAGTAGGAGTCCAGCAGAACCTGCTTCAGCTCGCTGATCAGCGGGTAGCGCGGGTTGGCGCCGGTGCACTGGTCATCGAAAGCTTCGATAGCCAGCTGGTCAACCTTGGCCAGGAAGTCAGCTTCAGTCACGCCAGCTTCGCGGATAGAGGCCGGGATACCCAGGGTAGCCTTCAGCTCGTCCAGCCAGGTCAGCAGCTTCTCGATCTTGGCTGCGGTGCGGTCACCGGCAGCAGTCAGACCCAGGTGGTCAGCGACTTCGGCGTAACGACGACGAGCCTGCGGGCGGTCGTACTGGGAGAACGCAGTCTGCTTGGTCGGGTTGTCGTTCGCGTTGTAGCGGATGACGTTGCTGATCAGCAGGGCGTTAGCCAGACCGTGCGGAATGTGGAACTCGGCACCCAGTTTGTGAGCCATGGAGTGGCACACACCCAGGAAGGCGTTGGCGAACGCGATACCGGCGATGGTGGCAGCATTGTGCACCTTCTCACGAGCGATCGGGTCGTTGGCACCGTTCTGGTAGCTGGACGGCAGGTACTCTTTCAGCATTTTCAGGGCTTGCAGCGCCTGGCCGTCGGAGTACTCGTTAGCCAGTACGGAAACATAGGCTTCCATGGCGTGAGTTACGGCATCGATACCACCGAAGGCACACAGGGACTTCGGCATGCCCATGACCAGGTTGGCATCAACGATGGCCATGTTCGGGGTCAGCTCGTAGTCAGCCAGCGGATACTTCTGACCAGACACTTCATCGGTTACTACTGCAAACGGAGTGACTTCAGAGCCGGTACCGGAAGTGGTGGTGATACAGACCAGTTCGGCCTTCACGCCCATTTTCGGGAACTTGTAGATACGCTTGCGGATATCCATGAAGCGCATGGCCAGATCTTCGAACGCAGTGTTCGGGTGTTCGTACATCACCCACATGATCTTGGCTGCATCCATCGGTGAACCACCGCCCAGCGCCAGGATAACGTCCGGTTTGAAGGAGTTGGCCATCTCGGCACCCTTGCGAACCACAGCCAGGGTCGGGTCAGCTTCTACTTCGTAGAATACTTCCACTTCCATATTCTGTGCTTTCAGCAGGCTGACCAGTTCATCGGCGTAGCCGTTGTTGAACAGGAAGCGGTCAGTTACGACCATGGCACGCTTTTTACCTTCCAGGTCGCTCAGAGCGATCGGCAGGGAACCACGACGGAAGTAGATGGATTTCGGAAGTTTGTGCCACAGCATGTTTTCTGCCCGTTTTGCGACTGTCTTCTTGTTGATCAGGTGCTTCGGACCCACGTTTTCGGAGATGGAGTTACCGCTCCAGGAGCCGCAACCCAGGGTCAGGGACGGTGCCATTGCGAAATTGTACAGGTCACCGATACCGCCTTGGGTAGACGGAGTGTTGATCAGGATACGCGCGGTCTTCATCTTGTCGCCGAAGTACTTGATGCGGTCAGCGTTGCGGTCCTGGTCGGTGTACAGACCTGAGGTGTGGCCGATACCACCGATGTTGACCATGTCACAGGCCATATCAACGGCGTTTTCGAAGCTGCTTGCACGGAACATACCGAGCAGCGGGGACAATTTCTCGTGAGCAAACTCATCTTCTGCACACAGCTTGACGCCTTCACCAATCAGGATCTTGGTATCAGCCGGCACAGTCACGCCTGCCATCTCGGCAATCTTGGTGGCTGGCTGGCCAACGATGTTGGCGTTCAGGGCACCGTTGATCAGGATGACTTTACGGACCTTGTCAGCATCTTCTTTGGAGAGCACGTGGCCCTTGTGGGATGCAAAGCGCTCTTTAACCTGGTCGTAGATGGCATCAACAACGATGACTGCCTGCTCGGAAGCACAGACCACACCGTTATCGAAAGTCTTGGACATCAGGATGGAGGCAACGGCACGCTTCACGTCGGCGGTTTCGTCGATAACGATAGGTACGTTACCGGCACCTACACCGATAGCAGGCTTACCGGAGGAGTAGGCTGCTTTCACCATGCCCGGACCACCGGTGGCCAGGATCAGGTTGATGTCTTCGTGCTTCATCAGGGCGTTGGAGAGCTCAACAGACGGTTGGTCGATCCAGCCGATGATGTCTTTCGGTGCACCAGCGGCAACAGCGGCATCCAGTACCAGCTTGGCAGCGGTATTGGTGGAGTTCTTGGCACGGGGGTGCGGGGAGAAGATGATGGCGTTGCGGGTCTTGAGCGCGATCATGGATTTGAAGATCGCAGTGGAGGTCGGGTTGGTGGTCGGAACGATACCACAGATGATACCTACCGGCTCGGCGATGGTGATGGTACCCATCTGATCATCTTCGCTCAGAATGCCGCAGGTCTTCTCGTCTTTGTACTTGTTGTAGATGTATTCGGAGGCGAAGTGGTTCTTGATAACCTTGTCTTCGATGATACCCATACCGGATTCTTCCACGGCCATCTGGGCCAGGGGGATACGGGCGTTGTTGGCGGCCAGGGCGGCGGCACGGAAGATCTTGTCTACCTGCTCTTGAGAGAAGCTGGCGAATTCACGCTGGGCTTCCTTAACGCGGGCGACCAGTGCATCCAGTTCAGCCAAATTGGTTACTGCCATGTTTATCTCCTGATTATTTGAAAACTGTTTAGTAAGACGTTGGCAATGCCCGGCAATTATAGTCGCCCTGTCAAGACGGTATCGTTGCAACAGCTTTTTCACATGCCTTACTAAATCGCTTTCTGAGTCGATTATAGAGCGGGGCTGACTCAGAAAAACTTGATCTGGATCATGTGTAACAAAAGAACAAAAGAAATTTTATTTCACAATCCTTGTTTGACTGATGTTATCGGAATGTGCATCAAAGGGAAAGGCGAGAGACTTGTTAACGCAGGGTAATAAACCACATTTATCAAGTGGTTAATTGCACTTCGCCATCAGATAGTAGGGCCGTTTTGGCTGTGCAGGTTAGCAAATATGAGTGAATCGGTTTCAAAACCACCGACAAACGCGCTTTATTCCAGCGTTTGTTGCAAAAATGATTGTTGTTTTAATCCATGACTAATCAGCTTTATTCCCCAAGGGGGCCATTTCTGTCCCCTTTCCCGGTTTTTGCATTGTGGCTCTCTTGCCGAGTCAATGAAGTGATGTCTGGCCTGAAATAGTGGGAAGGCAAAGCCTGGATCCTCTCGAGTCGCTTGGTCATTCGGTCAGTCACCGTCTTACTCTCTGGTCATGATTAAGCAGGCTTGCGCTCACTTTTCTGGCGCGTGTCGGGCGGTAGAAAGGGCTTTTGGCATCGGTTTATGCCAGTTAGCGCGGATGCATTAGATGAACTAACTAAAAAACCCTCAAAATGGTGAGATTATTTGATTGGTGCCCGCTCTGGCTATGATGTAAATTTACGCACGAAATTAATGGACTGGCCCGCTGGGCCCGAAACTCTATTGGAAGGCGCCTATGGCAGCAATTGACGTCTCGTTGTATCTGAAGTTTTTTGTCGGTTTGTTCGCAATTATCAACCCGCTTGGTTTGTTGCCGGTGTTTGTCAGCCTGACCAGCCACCATACCCAGGCCGAGCGGATGAAAACCAATACCACCGCCAATATCGCGGTGATGGTGATCCTGCTGGTCTCCATGTATATGGGGCAGCTGATCCTCGATGGGTTTGGTATCTCGCTGGCATCGTTCCGTATTGCCGGTGGGTCGCTGATTACCCTGATTGCCTGGTCGATGCTGCAGGGCAAGCTGGGCGAGGTGAAGCACAACAAACAGGAAAAGGGCGAACTGGCGGTGCGCGAGTCTATCGCCGTGGTACCGCTGGCGCTGCCGCTGATGGCGGGCCCCGGTGCCATCTCCTCGGTAATTGTCTATGCCAGCCAGAGCCACTGGCAGCAGCTGCTCGGCATGTCAGTGGTTGTCGTTGTCTTCTCTTTCTGCTCCTGGCTCATCTTCCGCGCCGCGCCGCTGCTGTTCAAGATCATGGGCAACACCGGCATCAACGTGGTGACCCGTATCATGGGTCTTATCATGATGTCGCTGGGTATCGAGATCATGGTGGCCGGTATCAAGGGGGTTTTCCCCAGCCTGATGTGAGCCAGCTCCGCTTTATGAAAGCCGGTCCTCGTGACCGGCTTTTTATTGGTTGCTTTTTGCCCGGTCTTTTCTAGAATCGGTCGTTTGTGTGAAAAATGAGCGCTTTGCCGGTGTTTTAATACTGAAAAAGCGCACGCCAGCTGATTTTTTGACCAGAAAATGACGGTTACCCTGACAATATCTGTTGCATTATCGGAATTGGCAGGGAATTATGCTGGGAGCGGGTTTTAACCCCGTCACTTTAAAAAATGCATGGAATGTTCTTGTTGGAGTAGGGAAATGACTCATAAAAAAACAATGATTAACACATTGCTGATGGCTGCACTGTTTGGTGGCGTCAATGTGGCTCAGGCTGCCGATGTCCCGGCGGGAACCAAGCTGGCTGAAGTCCAGCAACTGGTAAAAGGCAACGGCTCCGAGCCTGCGACCCTTGACCCGCACAAGACCGAAGGAACGGTCGAATCCAATATCCTGCGCGACCTGTTCGAAGGTCTCGTTGCATCCGGCCCGAAAGGGGAAATTCTCCCGGCTGTGGCTGAATCCTGGGAAACCAAGGATAACAAGCACTACGTCTTCCACCTGCGCAAAGATGCCAAGTGGTCCAACGGTGACCCGGTCACTGCCCACGATTTCGTTTTTGCTTTCCAGCGTGCCGTTGATCCGAAAACCGCCTCTCCTTACTCCTGGTATCTGGAGATCCCGACTATTGCCAATGCCTCCGAGATCATCGCAGGTAAAAAGCCGGCTGATACGCTGGGCGTGAAGGCGACCGACGACTACACCTTCGAAGTGCAGCTCGAGAAAGCGATCCCTTACTTCGTCAGCATGCTCTCCCACACCACCACCTATCCGGTACCGAAGAAGGTGATCGAGAAGTTTGGTGACAAGTGGACCCAGCCGGAAAATATGGTATCCAACGGTGCCTATACCCTGAAGAACTGGGTGGTGAACGAGCGCGTCGAAGTGGAGCGCAACAAGCACTACTGGAACGATGGCAAGACCGTCATCAACAAGGTGGTCTATCTGCCCATCCAGTCTACCAACGCCGACCTGAGCCGCTATCTGGCGGGCGAAGTGGACATCACCTATCAGATGCCCATCGAGCGCTTCAAGCAGATGAAGAAAGAGAAGCCGGACGAGCTGAAAGTGACCGGTTATGTTGGTACTTACTACTACCAGTACAACGTCAAGAAGAAGCCGTTTGACGATGTGCGTGTCCGTACTGCGCTCTCCTATGCCATTGATCGCAACGTGATCGCCGACAAGGTGATGGGTCAGGGCCAGACGCCGGGTTACACCCTGGTGCCGGACTTCGTCGATGGCTTCAAGCCGGTAGCGCCCGAGTGGTCGAAGATGACCCAGGCCGAGCGTGATGCTAAGGCCAAGGCGCTGCTGCAAGAGGCCGGTTTCGATGCCAGCAAGCCGCTTAAGTTCGAGCTGCTCTACAACACCGACGACAACCACAAGAAAGTGGCTGTGGCCGTGGCCTCCATGTGGAAGAAGCTGGGGGTGCAGGTGAGCCTGGTCAACCAGGAGTGGAAAACTTACCTGGAAACCAAGAAACAGGGTCAGTTTGACGTAGGTCGTGCCGGCTGGATCGCCGACTACAACGAAGCCTCCTCCATGCTGGATCTGATGCAGACCACCCACGGTAACAACGACGGCAAGTACTCCAATCCGGAGTTCGACAAGCTGATGGATTCATCCCGTGATCAGGTTGATGTGGCGGCCCGTAACAAGCTCTACGTCCAGGCTGAAGAGATCCTGGCCAAGGACATGCCGATTGCCCCCATCTACCAGTACGTGACTGCCCGTATGGTCAAACCCTATGTAGGCGGCTATCCGGCCAACCCGCTGGATAACCTCTACAGCAAAGATATGTACATCATTGCTCACTGATTTAAAGCAACAAGTCGCATAACAAGCAGGGCCCGCCAGACGGTGGGCCTTTATTACAACCGCGACCCTTTGGAAGCAGTACAGGACAGGAAATGTCTATGTTGAAATTCATTTTTAAACGGCTATTGGAAGCGATCCCGACTCTGCTGGTCTTGATCACCGTCTCTTTCTTCATGATGCGTTTCGCCCCCGGTAACCCCTTTACCAGCGAGCGTTCACTGCCCCCTGAAGTCATCGCCAATATCGAGGCCAAATACGGGCTCGACAAACCCATTGGCATGCAATATCTCACTTACCTGGGCAACCTGGTGCAGGGTGATTTGGGCCCCTCTTTCAAATACAAGGATTTCACCGTCAATGATCTGGTGAGCCAGGCGCTGCCTGTTTCCGCCAAGATCGGGACCACGGCCTTCTTCTTCGCCGTGCTGCTGGGGGTCACCTTCGGCACCATAGCGGCACTGAAACAGAACACCATCATCGACTATCTACTGATGTCGTCGGCCATGGCCGGGGTGGTGATCCCGGGCTTTGTGCTGGCGCCCTTGCTGGTGCTCTTTTTCAGTATTCATCTGGGCTGGTTCCCTGCCGGTGGATGGCAGGGTGGTGGCATCCAGTTTATGGTGTTGCCGGTGTTCGGCATGATGATGTACTACATCTCAGCCATCTCGCGGATCATGCGGGGCAGCATGATCGAGACCATGAACTCCAACTTCATCCGTACCGCCCGTGCCAAGGGCTTGCCGCTGCGCCACATCATCCTGAAACACGCGCTGCGTCCGGCCATGTTGCCGGTGGTCTCCTATCTGGGCCCGGCCTTTGTCGGCATCATCACAGGTTCCGTGGTGATCGAGACCATCTTCGGCCTGCCGGGGATCGGTCAGTTGTTCGTCAACGGTGCCCTTAACCGTGATTACTCCATGGTGCTCGGTCTGACCATTCTGGTCGGCGCCCTCACCATCACCTTTAACGCTGTGGTCGATATTCTCTACGCCTTTATCGATCCCAAGATCCGTTACTAATTCGGGAGTTCATCATGGTTGTTTCAACTGAAAAACGCGATGCCATCGAGGCGTTCGCGCAAAAAGTGGAAGTGGTGGAGGGACGCTCCCTGTGGAAGGATGCCCGTCGCCGTTTCCTGCGCAACAAGGCGGCACTGACCAGCCTGATCATTCTGACCATCATCGGTCTGGCGGTCATCTTTGGCCCCCATTTGTCCCAATACACCTTTGACGATCCGGACTGGGGCGCCATGCAGTCGCCGCCGGATATGGAAGCGGGTCACTACTTCGGAACCGACAGTCTGGGGCGCGATCTGTTCGTGCGCACCCTGCTGGGCGGTCGCATTTCCCTGATGGTCGGCATCATGGGCGCGATGGTGGCGGTCATCATCGGTACTTTGTATGGCGCTGCCTCCGGTTTTATCGGCGGGCGGGTCGACAGCCTGATGATGCGGGTACTGGAGATCCTCAACGCCTTCCCCTTCATGTTCTTTGTCATCATGCTGGTCACCTTCTTTGGCCGCAATCTGGCACTCATCTTTATCGCCATCGGGGCGGTGAGCTGGCTCGACATGGCGCGGATCGTGCGCGGCCAGACTCTCAGCCTCAAGAGCAAGGAGTTTATCGAGGCAGCCCACGTCTGTGGCGTCTCCAAGTGGAAGATCATCACCCGTCACATCGTACCGAACGTACTCGGTATCGTGGCCGTTTACGCCACCTTGCTGGTGCCGGGCATGATCATGTTTGAATCCTTCCTGAGTTTCCTGGGCCTTGGGGTTCAGGAACCGATGACCAGCTGGGGTGCCCTGCTGGATGAAGGCTCCAAGTCGATGGAAGTGGCCATCTGGCAACTGCTGTTCCCCGCCTGCTTTATGGTGGTGACCCTGTTTTGCTTCAACTTCCTCGGGGATGGTCTGCGTGACGCCCTCGATCCGAAAGATCGTTAATCGAGCATCGGATCGACAGGAAAGCATCACGAAAGACCGATAAGGAGTTTTTATATGAAGTTACTGGATGTGAAAGATCTGCGGGTCGAGTTCAAGACCCCGGACGGCAATGTGGTGGCGGTCAACGACCTCAACTTTTCTCTCTCTGCGGGTGAAACCTTGGGGATCGTCGGCGAGTCCGGCTCCGGCAAATCCCAGACGGCCTTTGCCATCATGGGGCTGCTGGCCAAAAACGGCATTATTACCGGTTCCGCCAAGTTTCAGGGTGAGGAGATCCTCAACCTGCCGGAGTCCAAGCTCAACAAGATCCGCTCCGAGAAGATCGCCATGATCTTCCAGGACCCCATGACCTCGCTCAACCCCTACATGAAGGTGCAGGATCAGCTGATGGAAGTGCTGATGCTGCACAAGGGGATGAACAAGGCGGCGGCGTTCGAGGAGTCGGTGCGGATGCTGGACGCGGTGAAGATCCCCGAAGCGCGCAAGCGGATGGGAATGTACCCCCATGAGTTCTCCGGCGGTATGCGCCAGCGGGTGATGATCGCCATGGCACTGCTCTGCCGCCCGCAACTGCTGATCGCCGATGAGCCGACCACTGCGCTCGACGTGACCGTACAGGCTCAGATCATGACCCTGATGAACGAGCTAAAGCGCGAGTTCAACACCGCCATCATCATGATCACCCATGACCTTGGCGTGGTCGCCGGTATCTGCAACAAGGTGCTGGTGATGTATGCCGGTCGTACCATGGAGTACGGCAAGGTGGACGATATCTTCTATCGCCCGAGCCACCCCTATACCGAAGGTTTGCTGCGCGCCATTCCCCGTCTCGATACCGAAGGGGAAGTGCTGCCCACCATTCCGGGCAATCCGCCCAACCTGCTGCGTCTGCCCACCGGCTGCCCCTTCCAGGAGCGTTGTCACCGGGTGAGCGAGATTTGCGGCCAGCAGTCGCCAATCCTGACGCCGTTCAACGATGGTCGGGAGCGTGCTTGCCACTGGGTTTCGGATGCCATGAACAAGGGGGCCAACTAAATGGGTGCCGACAAAAAATTGCTGTTGGAAGTGTCTGACCTCAAGGTCCACTTCAGTATCAAGAGTGGCAAGGCGTGGCCTTGGGCCAAACCGTCCGACCTCAAGGCGGTCGATGGGGTGACCTTGCGTCTCTATGAGGGTGAAACCCTCGGTGTGGTGGGGGAGTCCGGCTGCGGCAAATCGACCTTTGCCCGCGCCATCATCGGTCTGGTACCGGCCACCGATGGCAAGGTGGTGTGGCTGGGTGACGATCTCACCAAGCTCGATCAGAATGCCCTGCGCGAGAAGCGCAAAGAGATCCAGATGATCTTCCAGGACCCGCTGGCTTCTCTGAACCCGCGTATGACCATTGGCGACATCATCGCCGAGCCGCTCATCACCTTCTACCCCAACCTGCCGCGGGAAGAGGTGAAGGAGAAGGTACGCGCCATGATGAGCAAGGTGGGGCTCTTGCCCAACCTGGTCAACCGCTACCCGCACGAGTTCTCCGGCGGTCAGTGCCAGCGGATCGGGATTGCCCGGGCGCTGATCCTCGAGCCCAAGATGATCATCTGCGATGAGCCGGTGTCGGCACTTGACGTATCCATTCAGGCGCAGGTGGTCAACCTGCTCAAGTCGCTGCAAAAGGAGATGGGGCTGTCGCTTATCTTCATCGCCCACGACCTGTCGGTGGTCAAACACATCTCCGACCGGGTGCTGGTGATGTATCTGGGCAACGCCGTTGAGCTGGGGACCCGCAAGGAGATCTTCGCCAATCCGCTGCACCCCTACACCAAGGCGCTGATGTCTGCGGTGCCGATCCCGGATCCTGAGCTGGAGCGCAACAAGGTGATCCAGATCCTGGAAGGGGACTTGCCATCGCCGATGAATCCGCCGTCAGGCTGCGTGTTCCGCACCCGCTGCCCGGTGGCTGGCCCCGAGTGTGCCAAGACCCGCCCTGTGCTGGAGGGGAACTTCGATCACGCGGTCTCCTGCCTCAAGGTCGACCCGCTCTGATGGAGATGTGTTGAACCTGTTTGCGGGGCTCCTTGATGGGGCCCCGATTTATTTCTGGCGGTAGTGAAGATGCCTCTTGGCGTTATCTTTTACCGCTGCTACTATCCGCGCAACAAGGGGAGTAACTTCTCGCCGGTTTGTCGTCATTACGGTGCACCCATATCCTGCAGTGCACCCGGCAGCCGGGCAGTCGATGCAAATCAGCTGTAAGTGAGACCTTGCCGAGAGGCAAGGTGTATCTGCTCCAAACGCAAACCCACGCCTCTCGGTCGTGGGTTTTGTCGTTTTTGGGAGAAGTGAACATGGGTGAATGGTGGATGTGGACCGGTTTCTTCAGCATAGTGCTGGTCCTGTTATGGATAGACATACGCTTTGTCGGTGGCGGCAAGTCACACAAGGTGTCCCTCAAAGAGGCGGGTGTCTGGTCCCTCATCTGGGTCAGCGTGGCGCTGCTCTTCAACCTGGCTATCTGGCTCTGGCTGGATCACAGCGCGGGCCGTGAAATCGCCAACCAGAAGGGGTTGGAGTTCCTCACCGGCTACCTCATCGAGAAAGCGCTGGCAGTGGACAACGTCTTCGTCTGGCTGATGCTGTTCGGCTACTTTGCCATTCCGGCCGAGTTGCAGCGCCGGGTGCTGCTCTACGGGGTGCTGGGTGCCATCGTGATGCGTGCCGGTATGGTGTTCGCGGGCAGCTGGCTCATCGAGCAGTTCCACTGGATCCTCTATCTGTTCGGCGCTTTCTTGCTGCTGACCGGCGCCAAGATGCTGTGGGCGGCCGACAAGGAGCCTGATCTCGCCAACAATCCGCTGCTGGGCTGGATGCGCCGTCGCTTCAAGGTGACCGAGACCCTGGAAGGGGAGAAGTTCTTCGTCTGGCGTGACGGTGTGCGCTATGCCACTCCGCTGCTGCTCATTCTGGTGTTGGTGGAGGTGAGCGACCTCATCTTCGCGGTGGACAGTATCCCGGCCATCTTCGCGGTGACCACGGATCCCTTCATCGTGCTGACCTCCAACATCTTCGCCATCATGGGTCTGCGTGCCATGTACTTCCTGCTGGCAGGTGTGGCTGATCGCTTCGCCCTGCTCAAATACGGTCTGGCGCTGATCCTGATGTTTATCGGGGTCAAGATGCTACTGCTGGATATCTTCAAGATCCCGACCGGCATTGCACTGGGCGTAGTTGCATTGATCCTGCTGGCATCCATGGGGCTGAGTCTGTTTGTGACCCGTAAAAAGGCCGCTTGAGCGCGGCAGACAATTAAGCAATAACAACAAGGGCTCCCGCGGGAGCCCTTTTTCATATCGTGTTATCAGCGTTTGATCTTCTTGGGGTTGGTGTAGCCCCAGATGGTGTACATGTCCGCCAGCAGGGCGCCGTTGTACTCCTCCAGATCCGCCTGTTTCACTTCGGCGTCACCCTGACGGCCAAACAGCACCACCTCGTCACCGGGTTTCACCCCTTTCAGATCCGTCACGTCCACCATGATGGTGTTCATGGAAGTCTTGCCGACCACCGGCATCTTCTGACCCTGGATCAGCACATAGGCCTTGTTGCTCAGTGACCGGCGATAGCCATCGGAGTAGCCCAGCGGCAGGTTGGCGAGCCAGGAGTCACGCTTGAGAGTAAAGGTGCGGTCATAACCGACGGTGTTACCCGCTGCATAGTGGTTGACAGAGGCGACCTGGGTCTTGAATGCCATCACCCGCTTGTATTCGGTGTGGGAGGGGATGGAGTCACCGTAGAGCAGGCCGCCCGGGCGCACCATGTCGAAGTAGGCGTCCGGCACGGCCAGAGTGGCGAAGGAGTTGGCGGCGTGGATGGTGATCTTGCTGCGATCCAGCTTGCCCGCTTCCAGCAGCCACTGGGAGTCCAGTTTGAACTGGGCCAGTCCCATCTTGACGTCCTCTTTCTCCTCAACCGGGAAGTGGGTCATGATGCCGACCGGGGTGATCCCCTTTAGCTTGAGCATGGCCAGCGCATCCTGCTTGGCATCGGCCAGACGCAGGTCGATGCCGTTGCGGCTCATGCCGGCGGAGTTGAGTGCAATATGCACCGGAATGGTGGTGTGGTGGCGCTGGGCGATATCGGCGATACCCTGGGCACTGACCAGACTGCCGATCAGCTCCTCCATCTTGTAGGGCAGGGCCTGCTCTACTTCATCCGGGGTGGCAGCACGCACCCGCATCAGACGGCCGGTAAAGCCCTTCTCGCGGGCGACGCGCGCCTCTTCGTTGCTGGCGATGCCGATGCAGGGGATATTTGCCTTGACCACGGAGGGGACCAGCAGGTCGATGCCATGACCGTAAGCGTCGGCCTTCATGATGGCGCAGATCTGCGGGCCCTTGTCACCGAGACGATCCTTGAGGGTCTGGATATTGTGTTCAAAGGCGCCCAGATCCACTTCCAACCAGGCGTTGCTGGCGGTTTGCTCCTGGCCGTTGCGATGATCCGTCGCAAGGGGCAGATAGGGAGCCGCAACGGCTTGGCCCGCGAGCAGGCCGAAGATCAGGGTAGCCAGCAGAGTTTTCTTGTGCATGGTGATTCCTTTTTGTTATTCGCGTTGGATAGTTTGGACGGGGTCGGCCACATTGGTGGTGGTTTAACCACAACTTGTTGTTATTATTATGATCTTTGTCACTCTCAACAGGCGCTGACTGGTTGGGAGTCTACCGCAACACGGGTTCGGCCGACACTCGTCAGGGGAAGAAAATGGTCAATCTTGAGTTACGTTTGCCACCACCGCTGATCTTTCTGCTCTGTGCCGGGGCCATGTGGTGGCTAAGAGGGGAGAGTCAGCCCGGCATCTGGGCAATGGCGCTGATGGCTGTGCTGGTCGTGGCGGGGGCCATCATGGGCTTTGGTGCCCTGCAACGATTTCGTCACCACCAGACCACGGTCAGCCCCACCAAACCTCAGCACACCAGTCGTCTGGTGACCTGTGGCGTCTATCGTGTCAGTCGCAATCCCATGTATCTGGGGCTGCTCTGCTGGCTGGCCGCCTGGGGCTGTTATCTCGGTGGAAGTTGGGTCTGGGTTGGGCCAATCGTGCTGGTGGCCTGGCTGACCCGCTTCCAGATAATGCCGGAGGAGCGGCTGTTGCATGCCCGTTTCGGCGACGAGTATGTGGCGTATTGCCAGCGCGTTCGCCGTTGGTGCTGACTGGCTGTGATCTGCGTGAGCTGAGGGATAAGTCGGGTCAGCCGTGCTGGATAAAGAGAACCCCGGGCGGGCTCGGGGTTCTCGAGGGGCTAGTTAGAAAAAATCGCCCTTCTCGTCCTTGGTGGGTTCGAGGCTCCAGCCGGTGGCATCGCTGCTGCTGGCAATCTGCCCCTTCTCCTTCCACAGCTTGATCTTGAGGCGCAGGTTGTTGGCCGAGTCGGCGTTCTTCACCGCCTCTTCTTCCTCAATTACCCCTTCCACCACCAGATCAAACAGGGCACTGTCGAAGGTGACCATGCCGAGGGCCTTGGATTTCTCCATCACCTCTTTGAGACCACCAAATTCGCCGCGCTTGATCATGTCGCGGATGGTGTGGGTGCCAAGCATGATCTCCACCGCGGCCCGGCGGCCGCCATCGGTGGTTTTCACCAGCCGCTGGGAGACAAAGGCCTTGAGGTTGTTGCCCAGATCGTTGAGCAGTTGGGGGCGACGCTCCTCGGGGAAGAAGTTGATGATGCGATCCAGCGCCTGGTTGGCGTTGTTGGCGTGCAGGGTGGAGATGGCAAGGTGGCCGGTTTCGGAGAAGGCCAGCGCATGCTCCATGGTCTCGCGATCGCGGATCTCACCGATAAGAATGACGTCCGGCGCCTGACGCAGGGTGTTTTTCAGGGCTGCGTGGAAGCTGCGGGTATCCACGCCAACCTCCCGCTGGTTGATGATGCTCTTGCGGTGGCGATGAACGAACTCCACCGGATCCTCGATGGTGATGATGTGGCCGCCGCTGTTGCGGTTGCGGTGGTCGATAAGCGCCGCCAGCGAGGTAGATTTACCCGAGCCGGTACCGCCGACAAACAGCACCAGACCGCGTTTCTCCATGATGGTGTCGAGCAGCACAGGCGGGAGTTTGAGATCTTCAAAGCGGGGGATTTCGGTCTTGATGTTGCGGGCCACCAGAGAGACTTCGTTGCGCTGCTTGAAGATGTTGACCCGAAAGCGGCCGATCTGGGGCAGGGAGATGGCAAGGTTCATCTCCAGCTCCTTGTCAAATTGCAGTTTCTGCTCGCCATCCATGATCTCGGCGGCGATCCGCGCCACTTCACCCGGCTCCAGCGGCGTTTCGTTGAGGGGGCGAAGGCCGCCGTTAAACTTGGCGCAGGGGGGGGCGCCGGTCGACAGATAGAGGTCTGAGCCATCCTGCTTGGCCAGGATCTGTAACATATCTCGCAATTCCATTTTTTTGCCTCGTCGATCAATGAGATGCCATGAGCGGGATGATATTGAGTGTACAGCCTCAGGCGCCGGTCAGTTTCTCGCGAAAGACAAAAAAGACCGCACCGAGAATGCAGAGCCCTGCCCAGAGATAGTCCCATTTCAGATCTTCCTTGAGATAGAAGATAGAGAAGGGGACGAATACGGTGAGTGTGATCACTTCTTGCAGGATTTTAAGTTGGCCCACGCTCATCACCGTATGGCCGATGCGGTTGGCGGGCACTTGCAGCAGGTATTCGAACAGGGCGATACCCCAGCTCACCAGGGCGGCAATGATCCAGGGTTTATGGTTCATGCTCTTGAGGTGAGCGTACCAGGCGAAGGTCATAAAGACGTTGCTGCAGAGCAGCAGACCGATACTGGTGAAAATCGGGTTCATAGGGTTCTCCTTGAAAATCCGGCGCATTTTATCCCTGAACCACGGGTTTTCATACGTGGTGCGGGAGGGTATTTTTAACCAACAGGATAAGCCGTGCGAGGTATGCGACGGGATGGGCAAGTTATGCGGGATTGTGTTGTTACTGTTATTTGCCATGCCGTTGCGTGCGGCCCCGACGCTGACGGTGGCCACCGATCTGTGGCCGCCATTTCGCATCCTGCAAGCGGATGGCCGGTTGCAGGGGCTCGACATGGACATCCTGCGCCGGTTGCAACAGGCGAGCGGCATTGAGTTGCAGGTACGGCGGATGCCGTGGGGCAGGGCGCTCAAGCAGATGCAGACCGGCCAGGTCGATCTGATGATTGGTCTCGCCTATACCGCCGAGCGGGCGCAGTTTATCGACTATCTGCAGCCTGCCTACTACCAGTGCTGGCCCGCGTTTTATGGTCAGCCGGTCAATGTGGCCCGGATCCACCAATACCGCGATCTGCAGGGGGTGAAGGTGGGCTATGTGCTCAACTCCGCCTACTTTGAGCCCTTCAACAGTGACAGCCGCCTCGACAAGCATGGAGTACCTACCGAAGATCAGCTGCTGCGCATGGTGCAGCGTGGTCACCTGCCGCTGATGATCGGTACCGACTGTCAGGTGGACTATGCCCTGAGTCAGGGAAATGCCAGCCGGATAGGCAAGGCGGACTACCGTCCCGCCACGCCGGTGACCCTCTATCTGGGGATGAGCAAGCACTCACCTCACCAGTCGCTGCGCCAGCCCTTGCTGGTGGCGCTGCAAAATCTGGTGGCCAGCGGCGAGATAAGCGTGATGGCCAAGCGTTACCAGCCTTGACCTTGGGTGGCAAGCCACTGTTATCATGCCATTTTCCTGCTTCTCCCCCGGCGCTGCGACAGGGCTGGGGGGAAGCCTTGTTATTCGGGGATCCTCCTTGTACCTCTCGCTTATCGCCCGCCAGCAGCGCTGGCAGCGGCGCTGGCTCTGTGGCCTGACGCTGCTGACCCTGCTGCTGTTTCTCTTCTCCCTCGTCTGGGGCGAGTTTGTGCTGCTGCCCTGGCAGCCCCTTGGCGATCTCGAACAGCGCATCCTGCTGGAGCTGCGCCTGCCGCGCGCCCTGCTGGCCCTATTGGCTGGCGCCGCGCTCGCTTGTGGCGGCGCCGTATTGCAGGTGATGCTGCACAACCCGGTAGCCGAACCCGGGCTGCTTGGCGTTTCAAGCGGAGCAGGACTGGCTGCCATGGTTGCGATGGCGGTGGCCAAGTCCCTCGGCCTCTATCTGCCTGGCTGGGGGCTGTCGCTGGCGGCCTTCGGTGGCGCCCTGCTGGTGACCATGCTGCTCATTCGGCTGGCTCGTCGGGCGCGTCTCGGCCATGCCCGCTTGCTATTGTTTGGCGTCGCCATCGGCATTCTCACCAATGCCGCCATGACCTGGTTGATGTACTTTGCCGATGATGGCTCCTTGCGTGAATTCATGTTCTGGATGATGGGCAGCCTCTCTTACGGCAGCCAGCAGTTTGCCTGGTGGTGGCTGGTGCTGCCGCTCACCCTGGGCTGGCTCTGCTGGCAGGGCAAGGCGCTGCAACAGTTGTTGTTGGGGGAGACCCAGGCCCGCCTGATGGGGATGGATGTCGACAAGTTGCGGGTGCGGCTGGTGCTGGCGGTCTGTCTGCTGACCGGTGTGGCGGTGTCGTTGTGTGGTGTCATCGGTTTTGTCGGGTTGGTGGTGCCCCATCTGCTGCGGCTCTGCGGTGGCAGCGATCAGCGCTTTCTGCTGCCTGCCTCGGCGCTTGGCGGCGGGGCCCTGCTGCTGGCGGCCGATCTGGTTGCTCGATCCACCCTGAGCGCGGGGGAGTTGCCTATCGGCGTCATCACCGCCTCGGTGGGGGCGCCGCTCTTTATCTACCTGCTATTGAGGCAAACTGCCGATGGTGCTGCATGAATATCTGCATGATTTGGTCGGGGCGCGCAGTCTCCTTATTTACCCGTTGTTGAGGCAAGATGCCGATGTCACCCGCTGATCCCATGCCGGTTTCTTCTCGTGCTGCTGCGCCGCTGCTGGAGGCGCGCGCACTCGCCATTGCCGGACGGCTCTCTCCTCTAGATATCCGCTGGCATGGCGGCCAGTTGGTGGCGCTGCTTGGCCCCAATGGCAGTGGCAAGTCGACCCTGCTCGGGGCGCTGGCGGGGATTTTATCCGCCGATGGCACAGTGCTGCTGGGGGGGGAAGTGCTTACTGACATGAGTTGGCCCGAGCTTGCCAAACGGCGCGCCATGCTGCCCCAGCGTCAGCCCCAGCTGTTTCATATTCCGGTGTTTCAGGTGTTGAGCCTGGGGCTCGATGAGATGGTTGCACCTGCCAGACAGAACGAGGCGATAAATGCATTGTGCGAGGCATTGGAGCTGGAAGCTTTGCTGGCTCGTGACTTCAGCAGGTTGTCGGGGGGCGAGCAGCAGCGGGTGCTGATTGCCCGCACCCTGCTGCAGGTGTGGCCGGGCCTCAATCCGACCGGCAAGGTGCTGCTGCTGGACGAGCCGCTGGCGGGGCTCGACCTGCATCACCAGCTGGCGCTATTGCGGTTGCTGAAAACCCTGGCCGGGCAGGGCTTGCTGGTGGTGCTCGCCATCCACGATATCAATCTGGCCATCGACTGGGCCGACCGCATTCTCTGCCTGCAAGGGGGCGCGGTGGTGCGCGAAGGGGGTGTCGAGCTGGTGGATGAGGCGCTGCTGGCGCAGGTATTCCAGATCCGCACCGACCGCATCGAAGCGGCAGGGCGCGTGTGGTTTATGCCCAGTTTGTGAGTAGGGTGTACAGGAAAGAGGGCGCATGTAGGGCCGATTAGCGAAGCGTCATCGGCTGACAGCAAGAAGAAGAGGCCGGTATCAAAAATACCGGCCTCTTTGGTTTTATTCGCAGTTCAAGCCTGTTTGCTCAGGCGCACCCGCGCGGCTTCGGCCAGCATTGCCAGCAGGGTTTCGGTGTCGCTCCATGACAGACAGGCATCGGTGATGCTCTGGCCAAAGGTGGCGGCGCAGCCGTTCTCCACATCCTGACGCCCTTCCACCAGGAAGCTTTCGGCCATGATGCCGGCGATGCCGGTCCGGCCGCGGCGCAGCTGATCGCAGATATCTTGCGCCACCAGCAGCTGACGGCGGTGATCCTTCATGCTGTTGCCGTGGCTGAAATCGACCACCAGACGCTCCGGCAGGCCCACATCGGCCAACGCTTCACACGCTTCATCGACACTGGCGGTGTCGTAGTTGGGTCGGTGGCCGCCACGCAGGATCACATGACCAAAGGGGTTACCGGCGGTGCGGTAGATGGTCATCTTGCCGTCCTTGTCCGGCGAATAGAAGATGTGGCTGTGACGGGCGGCGCGCACCGCATCGATGGCGATGCGGGTATTGCCGTCGGTGCCGTTCTTGAAGCCAACCGGGCAGGAGAGGGCCGAAGCCATCTCGCGGTGTACCTGGGATTCGGTGGTACGTGCGCCGATGGCGCCCCAGGTGATGAGGTCGGCAATATACTGGCCGGTCACCATATCGAGGAATTCGGTGGCGGTGGGCATGCCGATCTCGTTGATGTCGACCAGCAGTTTGCGCGCCAGTTTCAGCCCTTCGTTGACGTCGAAACTGCCATCGAGGCGCGGATCATTGATCAGCCCTTTCCAGCCGACGATGGTGCGCGGCTTCTCGAAGTAGGTGCGCATCACGATGCAGAGACTCTCTTTATACTGCTCGCGCAGGGCGTTGAGGCGCAGGGCATACTCGCGAGCAGCAGCGGGATCATGGATAGAGCAGGGGCCGACAATGACCAGCAGGCGCTGATCGTCTCCGGCCAGAATGGCTTCCACTTCGCGACGGGCATCCAGCAGATTCTGGGCAATGGTATCGGTGATCGGAAACGCGTGTGCAAGCTCGCTCGGAGTGATCAGTGACTCCAGGCGACGGGTGCGCAATTCATCTGTGTGAATGGACATACAACTCAAGTCTCGAGTGGGTGGTGTCAGCCGCAAGGGGCGAAAAAGCAAAGAGATAAAATAAAGCAAAAGTCCACCGATTGAAACCTTGGGGGGCTCTGATAGGATGTGAGGCCAAAATCGATTCCAAATGAGGTAGATAGCGTGGCAAAGCCAGGGGCAACCGGGGTCACCCGCATCATCAACGCAACCGGTTACAGCATGAAGGGGCTCAAGTCAGCCTGGATTAACGAGGCGGCGTTTCGGCAGGAGCTGATGCTGATCCTGTTGCTGATGCCGCTGGCCTTCTGGCTGGGGGATTCCCTCAACCAGATCCTGCTGCTTATTGTCATCAGCTGGCTGGTGGTGATCGTCGAGATCCTCAACTCCGCCATTGAAGCTGTGGTAGACAGGGTTGGCTCCGAGCATCATGAGCTCTCCGGCCGCGCGAAGGATTTGGGCTCCGCCGCCGTCTTTATCGCGCTGGCCCTGAACGCCCTGGTATGGGGGGCGCTGGTGGGCCGCAACCTGTTGGGGTGGTGGTAAGCCACTACGCTGCTTTGAGGTTCTGCTTCATACAAAAGCCCGTCATCACGACGGGCTTTTTGCTGCGCAGATAAGGGTCTATCAGTGGAGGATGCGGGCACGGATGGTGCCGTTGATCTCCTTGAGCTTGGCGAGCGCCTTCTCGCTGTGCTCTGTCTCCACATCGATCACCACGTAACCGATATGGCTGCTGGTCTGCAGGTATTGACCGGCGATGTTGATCCCCTCTTCGGCGAAGATCTGGTTGATCTGGTTCATCACGCCCGGCTGGTTGCGGTGAATGTGCAGCAGGCGGCTGGAGCCCTTGTGGCCCGGCAGCGACACTTCCGGGAAGTTGACGGCGGAGAGGGTGGAGCCGTTGTCGGAGTATTTGACCAGCTTGTTGGCTACTTCCAGCCCGATGTTCTCCTGCGCCTCATGGGTGGTGCCACCGATGTGCGGGGTCAGGATGACGTTCTCCAGCCCACGCAGCGGGCTTTGGAACTCTTCGTCATTGGACTTGGGCTCGACCGGGAAGACGTCGATGGCGGCGCCGGCGATATGGCCGCTCTTGATGACGTCAGCCAAGGCGTCGATATCCACCACGGTACCGCGGGCGGCGTTGATGAAGATGGCGCCCGGTTTCATCATCCGCAGCTGCTCGGCACCGATCATGTTCTTGGTAGAGGCGGTCTCCGGTACGTGCAGGCTGATGACGTCAGACATATTCAGCAGCTCGACCATGCTTGGTACCTGGATGGCGTTGCCCAGCGAGAGCTTGTTCTCGATATCGTAGTAATAAACCTTCATCCCGATGCTTTCGGCGATGATGCCAAGCTGGGTACCGATGTGGCCGTAGCCGATGATGCCGAGCTTCTTGCCGCGCGCTTCCACCGAGCGGTTGGCCAGTTTTTCCCACACGCCGCGATGGCACTTGGCGTTCTTCTCGGGGATGCCGCGCAGCAGCAGCAGGATCTCGCCCAGTACCAGCTCGGCGACCGAGCGGGTGTTGGAGAAGGGGGCGTTGAAGACCGGAATACCGCGGATCTGGGCCGCTTCCAGCTCGACCTGGTTGGTACCGATGCAGAAGCAGCCGATGGCGACCAGCTTGTTGGCGGCGTCGAGGACTTTCTCGGTGATCTGGGTGCGGGAGCGCAGCCCGATGAAATGGACGTCGCGGATCTGCTCGATCAGCTCCTCTTCGGAGAGCGAGGTCTTGAGATACTCCACACTGGTGTAACCTGCGGCACGAAAGGTCTCTACGGTGTTGGGGTGAACCCCCTCCAGCAGCAGAACCTTGATTTTATCCTTGTCCAACGAAAACTTGGCAGTCATGACGATCCCTCTGTATGTGCAAACGTAAGTGCAGATTTGGTGTGCGAAGAAAACCGTAAAGTAGCAAAAACGTTTGGGAGAGGGAATATTTGTGACGAAAGTCAAATTCTTTGAAGTTATCAACGAATGTTGTAAACATCCGTATGCAACTTGTTGAGGGATAAATAAAAACGGCGCCATCAGGCGCCGTCATTTATTCACAGTGCAATGTTTGGGTCATATTCCATCCCGGGGCTCAATCAACGCCGCTGTTGCGTCAGGGCTGGCAGAGTGGCGCTGGCGGACGAGGGAGGATGCCGCTGCACTGTGCTACCGGTGTCGGGATTACTGGGTAATCACGCCGTCCGGCGTACCGATCAGGACAACATCGGCGCCGCGGGCGGCGAACAGGCCGTTGGTGACCACGCCAACAATGGCGTTCAGTCGCACTTCCAGCGCCTTGGCGTCGGTAATGGCCATGCCTTTTACATCCAGAATGTGGTTGCCGTTGTCGGTGACCACCCCTTCACGCCACACCGGGTTGCCACCCAGTTTGCGGATTTCACGGGCCACGTATTCGCGGGCCATCGGGATCACTTCGACCGGCAGCGGGAACTGGCCCAGCACGTCGACGGTTTTGGTGTTGTCGATGATGCAGATGAACTTGTCTGCGACGGCGGCAACGATCTTCTCGCGGGTCAGGGCTGCGCCACCGCCCTTGATCATGTCGCGGGTTGCGTTGATCTCGTCGGCGCCATCCACATAGACGGAGAGGGCGTCGATCTCGTTGAGATCATATACGGTGATGCCGAAGCCCTTGAGGCGCTCGGTAGAGGCCACGGAGCTGGATACCGCCCCCTTGATCTCGTCCTTCATGGTCGCCAGCGCGTCGATAAAGTGGTTGACGGTAGAGCCGGTGCCCACCCCGACGATGGTGCCGGGAACCACATACTTGAGCGCAGCCCAACCGGCCGCCTTCTTCATTTCATCTTGAGTCATGATCGTTCCTTAAGAAAAAAGCGGGCGCATTATATCCAACCCGGTACCCCGTCGCGACCTTGTTGCTCACGTTCCTGGGCAAAAAGAGGGACTTTGTAAATCGTTTGCCTGTTTATTCTGCGTTTGCGCGCACAAAGCCGGGGCTGCCTGCCAAAAACAGCCTATTCAAAGCGCCAGCAGTGGCTCGGGGTTATGATCTGGGGCAGCGGCACATCCCACTCCTCTTGCGGGACGGCATCTACCTGCTGGCAGTCGTGGGCAATGCCGAGTGGCTTGGGGCCCAGCTTGTGCTCATGCCAGATGGCAAGGGTACGATCGTAGTAGCCGCCCCCCATGCCAAGACGATTGCCCTGGGCATCGAAGGCGACCAGCGGGGTGCAGATAAGATCGAGCGTGCTGTGGGGCACCACCTGCAGGATATCCAGCTCCGGCTCTTCGATGCCGTAGCGGTTGCGCACCATGGGGCTGGTGGCGGTATAGCGCAAAAAGAGCAGGTGACCCGGGGTAAAGGGGTGGAGCACCGGCAGGTAGACCTCTTTGTGCTGGGCCCACAGCCAATGGATGGTGGGCAAGGGGTTGATCTCCCCATCATTGGCCAGATAGAGGGCAATGCGCTTGGCGGCGAGGATCTCGGGGTGTTGCTTGAACTGGGCCAGCAGCTGTTGGGCCGCCGCCTGCTGCTCGGCCGGGCTCAGATTTTTGCGGCGTTGACGAACCAGTTGGCGCAGGGATTGACGTTCGGGTTGGGACTCATGCATGGGGAACCTCTGGTATAGCTGCGCATCGATGGCTTGAACGCGCTCTACCTTAGCACATTCACTCTTGACGTTAAGGGGGGCAGGGGAACTCCCGCCCCGGGCGGCTGATGCCCGGGACGGTGGGATAAATGCTGGCGGATCCGATAGTGAGTCAACAAGTGCCAGGGTGTGGCCCCTGTTGATGGCATGTCGGCGCGCCAGCCTCTGGTCTGTTACTTGTCAGCTTTGCCGCGCATCTGGTGCTTCACAAACACGGCAATGAGTGCTGCTACCGCGAGCGCCATCGGGTAGAAACTCATGCTTACTACCGCCAACGGCGACAGGGCGAAGATGGATCCCAGCAGCAGCGCCTGTGCGCCCCAGGGGATCAGACCCTGTACCACGCAGGAGAAAATATCGAGCATGGAGGCGGCTCGGCGCGGGGTGACACCGTGGTGTTCGGCCAGATCCCGGGCCACCTTGCTGGCGACGATAATAGCCACCGTGTTGTTGGCGGTGCACAGGTTGGTGAGGCTCACCACCCCGGCGATGCCGAGCTCGGCCGCTTTCTCGTTCTGTTCACCATTGTGCTCGCGAGTGAAACGGGCAATCAGGGCGCTGATGCGCTCGCTGATCCAGGCCAGACCACCCTGACGCTCCATCAGGGCGCCGAGACCGCCTATCAGCATGGAGAGCAGGAAGATCTCCTGCATGCCGGTAAAGCCCTGATAGATATCCTTGCTGAACTGACCGATGGCGTAGCCGTTGATCATGCCCACCACACCGGCGGCCAGAATACCGATCCCCAGCACCACAAACACATTCACCCCGGCGAGCGCCAGCCCCAGGATCAGCAGATAAGGCATTACCTTGAACAGCTCGATGGCGCTGCCGCTGGCAGGGGATTCACCCACTGAGCCCAGGGTCAGATAGAGCAGGATCACCGCGATGGCAGCTGGGGCCGCAATCTTGAAGTTTTCGCGGAACTTGTCCTTCATCTCGCACCCCTGGCTGCGGGTTGCTGCTATGGTGGTGTCGGAGATGATGGAGAGGTTATCGCCAAACATGGCGCCGGAGAGAATGGTACCTGCCATCAGCACAGGATCGATACCGGCCGCCTGCGCCACACCGAGGGCCACCGGCGCCACGGCACCTATGGTGCCCATGGAGGTACCCATGGCGGTGGCAATAAAGGCAGAGATGAGGAACAGCCCGGGCAACAGCGCCCAGCCAGGGATGAGAGACAGGCCCAGCGCCACAGTAGCATCAACCCCGCCGGTGGCCTTGGCCACGCTGGCAAAGGCGCCCGCCAGCAGATAGATAAGGCACATCGCCATGATATTGCTGTGGCCAACCCCCTTGAAGAAGGTCTCCAGATTGCTGTTGAAGCTCTCTTTGCCAAGCAGCAGGGCGAGTATCACCGCAGGCAGGGCAGCAACCGGAGCGGGCAGCTGATAGAAGGCGAATTCGACCCCCTGCAGGGTCAGCCAGGTACCGGTACCGATAAAGAGTGCGAGAAAAACCAGAAGTGGCAACAAGGCCCTGGCACTGGGTTGAGTCTGGATCATGTGTTCCTCTGAAATTGAACAATGACCTCCTGTCATAAACTGCTTTGTACCTGTATCGGATAGGGATAGGGGGAAAACAGGGCGGGCATCCTGCCGCATTGGGGGGCCCACAGTAGTGAGTCAACCTCGCTTGGTCAAGATAGACGTCCAGATGGATAGGTGTTTTTGTTTGATGATTCTGGTGTTATTGAGATATCCAAAGAATATTCGGAAAAAGAAGTTAGTGCTGTTTATTGTTCACTGCTGTTCTGACGCAGTCCGCGAGTATCTGGGGGTATCGCGTGCCTTTAATAAGGAAAGAGGTAAACGATAAGATCTCTGCATGCCATCTTGGGGATTTCTCCCGCTGCCAAACGTCAGCCGCACCTCTCTCTATCTCTACGTGAGCATGGTACGGATATTTCCAGAACGCGTGGACACAAGACCTGGGCTGTGTGGTTATTGTGTCAGTTTCTCCACCGCCTGAACGGCTGTCGCGAGAGCATCCTGTTCCAGCGTCAGCGGAATGTGGCCAATACCAGGCAGCAAGGTGACAGACCAGGAGATGCCGAGACGTCTTAACTCAGGTTCAAGTTGATCTGTTTGGAAGGCTTCGTCATTTGCACCCGCGATCACGGCGCAGGGGCGTTGCACATTGCGTAAATTCTGCTGATAGTCGCGCTCTGGCTGAAAGTTAGAGGCAAGGTTGAAGGAGTAAGAGGGGGTCAGCAGGGATTTCGCCTCATCATTAAGGGCAAAGTTCAGCACGGTCAGATGGTTGAGTGCGGAAATATGGAAACCATTGAGGATGCTCAGGGCGATGAGGCGAGGCAAGCCGACACGCACCCAGCCACCGCTGTTGGGCCGGTAGTTGGCGGCGGTGGGGCCAAGATAGGGGGAGAGCAGCAGATAGCTCTCGAACAGGGTTTGTCGCGTGCTGCCAGCAACGCGCAGCACAAAGCCCCCCCCTGACGAGAAGCCGACGAGTGTTGCAGGCTTGTCGGGGGCTACCGACTTGATGAAATCTTCCAGATCGTCTTCAAGCTGACCGATGTAGGCAATGGTGCCTTTGTTGCCCGATGCGCCATGGCCGCGAATATCGAGGGTGTAGGCGTCGTATCCCGCTTGCGAAAAGGCGCTCGCCATCTTGTGCATGCTCTGACTGCTGGCAGAAGAGCCGTGAACCAGTACCACGCTGCCCTTGACCTTGTTGTTCTTCGTACTGCCCTCTGCGCCATAATGCCGATAGGCCAGCTGCGTGCCGTCACGCGCTGGGTATCTTGAGAGAGGTGGCATGTTGCTCCAGCCACTCCCCTTGAAAGGGTCGTTGATGCTGGCCATCGCCGGTGCCGGACTCGGCCCGCCAAACAGCAGAGCCGCGGCCAGCATGACCAGGGTCAGTGATATCAACCCCACAGCAAACAGCAATCCTGCGCTCATCCTTGCACCTCATTTGATATCGACACGGGCGTTGCCCTGATTTTGCTTATGCTGGCATTTCACTCGTTCGAACCTATCAGATGGCACCCGGTCTGCCAAATGATGGAGTGAGACGATGAAAGACGGCCTGTGACCAAAAGGAAGTTCATGGCCAGCCAGCGGGCGCTGCCGTTGGCGAGTGCAGCAAGGAGTGGTGGCATCATGGCTTTTCAAACCCGGCGCGGGCTGGTAAAACGGTCTCTTTCCATAATTAAAAGAGATGAGAGGGTGGAGATGGACAATCCGATCCGTGTGGCCGTGATGGGCTGTAATGGTCGTATGGGCAAGGTGCTGCTGGAGGCCATCACCAACACAGATGGCGTAGTGGTCGGTGCCGCGCTGGAGCGGCCGGGTTCGGCGGTGATCGGCCTTGATGCCGGTGAGCTCAATGGGCTGGGCCATCTGGGCGTGGCCATCAGCGATAGTCTGGACAAGGTGCGCGATGAGTTTGATCTCATCATCGACTTCACCCGCCCCGAGGTGACCCTTGCCAATCTGGCCTTTGCGCTGGCCCACCACAAGCAGATGGTGATCGGCACCACCGGTTTTGACGATGCAGGCAAGGCCGCCCTGAAAGAGGCGGGCAAGCAGATCGGTATCGTGTTCGCCTCCAACTACTCGGTCGGGGTCAACCTGGTGTTCAAGCTGCTGGAGCAGGCCGCCAAGGTGATGGGGGATTACACCGACATCGAGATCATCGAGGGCCACCATCGCCACAAGGTAGATGCGCCATCCGGTACTGCGCTATCCATGGGGGAAGTGGTCGCCAAAACGCTGGGTCGGGATCTCAAGGAGTGCGCCGTCTATGGTCGCGAGGGGATCACTGGCGAGCGGGATCGCAACACTATCGGCTTTGCCACCATTCGCGCCGGCGATCTGGTGGGGGAGCATACCGTCATGTTTGCCGATATAGGCGAGCGGGTGGAGATCAGCCACAAGGCCTCCAGTCGCCTGACCTTCGCCAACGGTGCTGTGCGAGCGGGCAAGTGGCTTGGTCAGCAGGGTGCCGGTCTTTATGACATGCAGGATGTGCTCAATCTCAAGTGATGCCTCTGTGCGGCACTTTCGTATTACTGCTACCCAGTGAAAAACCCCGGCTTGCCGGGGTTTTTGCTGTCAGTTAGTCAGAGTTTGTATAAAAAGACACACTGCCTTCAATTTTTATCTGAATGCCTTATAAATCACACTATTTCTTTATCCGCCAGATTTTCCCTTCCTGAATGTCATCACCAGGTAACAGATTTGAGCATCTTTATGGCGGATGAATCCATTTTTTTACATGGAGTGGAAAAGACTAAAAATTCAAACATGGAAAAACGTTTTCCATTTTTCATGTTCACTCTTGTCATCATAAAAGCGTTAAATTTGTCATTAGTTTTTTGTTTGTAAAAATAAAAATCATTGTTTTAATTGGTTTTTTTGTTTATTTTTGTCGCTATTGCTGGCTTGGTATCATCTTTTGGTGGTGGTTTTTCCTTTTCTTTCATGGGAGGGGGTTGCAAAGCGATTTAGTGCATAGATAATGGGTAATGTTGCTTTTTTATTGAATTTAGATGCATTTCATCTGAGAAAAGACGTTGAAATGCCACTTTTTTTAAGTAGAATGCGCCCAATTTGCCAGAAATCTGCCGGGTTCGAGTCCTGTCCAAGACCGGAACCGAGCCCGCAACACCCAGGTAAATTGCTGAATTTAAAGCTAAATAACTGGAGGTTGTCTTGAATCACACTGCATTGCTAGTGCTGGAAGATGGAACTGTGTTCAAAGGCGTGTCGATAGGCGCCGAGGGATGTTCCGTTGGTGAAGTGGTTTTCAATACGTCGATGACGGGCTATCAGGAAATCCTCACCGATCCCTCTTATTCCCGTCAGATCGTCACCCTCACTTACCCCCATATAGGCAACACCGGCACCAACAGCGAAGATGAAGAGTCCAGTCAGATCCATGCTCAGGGATTGATCATCCGGGACCTTCCGATACTTGCCTCCAATTTCCGCAATCAGCAATCCCTCTCCGAATACCTCAAGTCTCACAACATCGTTGGCATCGCCGACATCGACACCCGTAAACTGACCCGCATCCTGCGCGAGAAAGGCGCTCAGGCTGGCTGCATTCTGGCCGGGAAACAGGTCGATGAAGCCTATGCTCTCGAGCAGGCCCGCGCCTTCCCCGGTCTGAAGGGGATGGATCTGGCCAAAGAGGTGACGGTTGGTGAGGCGTACAACTGGACGACCGGGAGCTGGCAGCTTGGCAAGGGGCATGTCACCCCGGATGCCGACCAGCTGAAATACCACGTAGTGGCCTATGACTTTGGCGTCAAGCGCAACATCCTGCGGATGCTGGTTGACCGTGGCTGCCGCCTGACCGTGGTGCCTGCCAAGACCCCGGCCGCCGAGGTACTGGCGATGAACCCGGATGGCATCTTCCTCTCCAATGGCCCCGGCGACCCCGAGCCGTGCAACTACGCCATCGAGGCCATCAAGGCTTTCCTTAATACCAACACGCCGGTGTTCGGCATCTGTCTGGGTCACCAGCTGCTGGGTCTGGCCTCCGGTGCCAAGACCGTCAAGATGAAGTTTGGCCACCACGGCGCCAACCATCCGGTGAAGAGCCTCGATGACAACACCGTCATGATCACCGCTCAGAACCACGGCTTTGCGGTAGACGAGAACAGCCTGCCGGATTGCCTGCGCGCCACCCACGTCTCCCTGTTCGATGGTTCCCTGCAAGGTATCCATCGCACCGACCGTCCGGCCTTCAGCTTCCAGGGGCACCCCGAAGCGAGCCCGGGCCCGCACGACTGTGCCGGTCTTTTTGACCACTTTATTGAATTGATTAAGCAGTATCGCGCCTAAGAAATAGAGGAAAGAGTTTCATGCCAAAACGTAATGACCTTCAGAGCATCCTGATCCTCGGCGCCGGCCCCATCGTCATCGGCCAAGCCTGCGAATTTGACTACTCCGGCGCCCAGGCGTGCAAAGCCCTGCGCGAGGAGGGCTACCGCGTTATTCTGGTCAACTCCAACCCGGCCACCATCATGACCGACCCGGAGATGGCTGACGCCACCTACATCGAGCCCATCACCTGGGAAGTGGTGCGCGAAATCATCAAGAAAGAGCGCCCGGACGCCATCCTGCCCACCATGGGTGGCCAGACTGCGCTCAACTGCGCACTGGCGCTGGAGAAGCACGGCGTGCTGGCCGAGTTCGGTGTCGAGATGATCGGTGCTACCGCCGACGCCATCGACAAGGCCGAAGACCGCTCCCGTTTTGACAAGGCGATGCGCAGCATTGGCCTGGAGTGCCCGCGTGCCGGTATCGCCCACAATATGGAAGAGGCGTGGGGCGTGCAGCAGATGGTCGGCTTCCCCTGCATCATCCGTCCCTCCTTTACCATGGGTGGCTCGGGTGGCGGCATCGCCTACAACACCGAAGAGTTCGTCGAGATCTGCGAGCGCGGTCTGGATCTTTCCCCGACCAAAGAACTGCTCATCGACGAGTCGCTGATTGGCTGGAAAGAGTACGAGATGGAAGTGGTGCGGGATCGCAACGACAACTGCATCATCGTCTGCGCCATCGAAAACTTCGACCCCATGGGTATCCACACCGGTGACTCCATCACGGTCGCGCCAGCCCAGACGCTGACCGACAAGGAGTACCAGCTGATGCGCAACGCCTCCATGGCGGTGCTGCGCGAGATCGGTGTCGAAACCGGCGGCTCCAACGTCCAGTTCGGTATCAACCCGAAAGATGGCCGCATGGTCATCATCGAGATGAACCCGCGGGTGTCGCGCTCCTCTGCGCTGGCCTCCAAGGCGACCGGTTTCCCCATCGCCAAGATCGCAGCCAAGCTCGCCATCGGTTACACCCTCGACGAGCTGATGAACGACATCACAGGCGGTCGCACTCCGGCCTCCTTCGAGCCGGCCATCGACTACGTGGTGACCAAGGTGCCGCGCTTCAATTTCGAAAAATTCGCCGGTGCCAACGACCGTCTGACGACCCAGATGAAGTCGGTCGGCGAAGTGATGGCCATCGGCCGCAACTTCCAGGAGTCCCTGCACAAGGCGCTGCGCAGCCTCGAAACCGGCAAAACCGGCTTCGACCCCATGGTTGACCTCAATGCGCCGGACTCCCTGACCCGCATCCGTCACGAGCTGCAGGACGCCGGTAGCGACCGTATCTTCTATATCGCCGATGCGTTCCGCGCCGGTCTCTCCATGGATGGCATCTTCAAGCTGACCAAGATTGACCCCTGGTTCCTGGTGCAGATTGAAGACCTGGTGAAACTGGAAGAAGAGGTGAAAGAGCGCGGCATGGCCGGTCTGGATGCCGACTTCCTGCGCACCCTCAAGCGCAAAGGCTTTGCCGATGCCCGTCTGGCCAAGATCCTCGGTGTGGCCGAAGGGGAAGTGCGCAAACTGCGCGCCCGCCACAACATCTTCCCGGTCTACAAGCGGGTCGATACCTGCGCCGCCGAGTTCGCCACCAACACCGCCTACATGTACTCCAGCTATGACGAGGAGTGCGAAGCGGCCCCGAGCAACCGCGACAAGATCATGATCATCGGCGGCGGCCCGAACCGTATCGGTCAGGGTATCGAGTTCGACTACTGCTGCGTGCACGCGGCGCTGGCCCTGCGTGAAGACGGTTACGAGACCATCATGGTCAACTGCAACCCGGAGACCGTCTCTACCGATTACGACACCTCGGATCGTCTCTACTTCGAACCGGTGACCCTGGAAGATGTGCTGGAAATCGTGCGCATCGAAAAACCCAAGGGCGTGATTGTCCAGTACGGTGGCCAAACCCCGCTGAAACTAGCCCGTGCACTGGAAGCCAACGGCGTGCCGATCATCGGTACCAGCCCGGATGCCATCGACCGCGCCGAAGACCGCGAGCGCTTCCAGTCTGCCGTCGAGCGCCTTGGCCTCAAGCAGCCGGAAAACGGCACCGTCACCGCGCTGGAACAGGCCGTGCTGCTGGCCGAGCGCATTACCTACCCGCTGGTGGTTCGCCCCTCCTACGTGCTGGGTGGCCGCGCCATGGAAATCGTCTATGACGAGCAGGATCTGCGTCGCTACTTCGCCGAGGCGGTGAGCGTCTCCAACGAATCGCCGGTACTGCTGGACCGCTTCCTGGACGATGCGACCGAACTGGACGTGGATGCTATCTGCGACGGTACCGATGTGGTCATCGGCGGCATCATGGAGCACATCGAGCAGGCCGGTATCCACTCCGGTGACTCCGGTTGCTCCCTGCCTCCCTATACCTTGTCCAGGAAGATTCAGGACGAGATCCGCGAGCAGGTGCGCAAGCTGGCACTGGAGCTCGGCGTTATTGGCCTGATGAACGTGCAGTTCGCGGTCAAGGGCGATGACATCTACCTCATCGAGGTCAACCCGCGTGCCGCCCGTACCGTGCCGTTTGTCTCCAAGGCGACCGGTGCCCCGCTGGCCAAGATTGCCGCCCGCGTGATGGCCGGTCAGTCGCTGCAAGAACAGGGCTTTACCAAAGAGATCATCCCGCCCTACTACTCGGTGAAAGAGGTGGTACTGCCGTTCGCCAAGTTCCCGGGAGTTGACCCGCTGCTGGGGCCAGAGATGCGCTCTACCGGTGAGGTTATGGGGGTGGGCAGCAGCTTTGCCGAGGCCTATGCCAAGGCGCAGCTGGGTGCCAACCACGCCGTACCGAAAGAGGGTCGTGCCCTCTTGTCAGTGCGTCACAGCGACAAGGCGCAGGTGGTTGACTTGGCTGCCAAGCTGCTGGAGCTGGGCTACGAGCTGGATGCCACTCACGGCACCGCCGTCGCGCTGGGTGAGGCGAGCATCAACCCGCGCCTGGTCAACAAGGTGCACGAAGGTCGCCCGCACATTCTCGACCGCATCAAGAATGGCGAGTACACCTACATCGTCAACACCGCCGAAGGGCGGGTGGCGATCCAGGACTCCAAGCAGCTGCGTCGCGCCGCCTTGCAGAACAAGGTGGCGTATACCACCACCATGAACGAGGCGTTTGCCACCTGCATGGCCATCAGCGTGGATGCCACCGCCAATGTCAACTCGGTGCAGGAGCTGCACCAGAAGGTGAAAAACCGCTAAGAGTTTGCAGCGGGCATCAGCCCGACTTGCCAGACGACCAACCCCCGCCAGCGATGGCGGGGGTTTCTTTTTATCTGTCGCTCACCGTACGGTTCTGGCCGGGTGAGCCATTGAGGAAGGTCATGAGTTCCGCATCGCAGACAACGGATGGCGCGTGGGGTGGCAAAAGCTGGCAAGGGGAGGGGATACTGCGAGCGCGGGTTTCAACTGCGGCAGGCAATCCTCTACAATGGCCCCACTTTGCTTGTCAGTACAGTGCCAGCGGCGCTGCCTGTCGGGCCTACAAAAAATGGACATGCTTATGACCGCTTTGCCTTCCTGTCGTCTTCTTGCCTTCTGCTCTGCCTTGTTGCTGGCCGGTTGTGCCAGTGATCCCGCCTCCGCGCCTGCCAAAGAGGCGAGCGTGAGCAACCCCAAAACGCCGCCTGCCATGCAGCCGCGCAAACCGGCGGATATGAAGAGCCGCATCGTGCGCTTCTTGCCCCGTCAGGTGCCGGACAAACAGGGGTGGGCCAACGACGTGGTGACGGCGCTCACCACCCAGGGGGTGACGGTCAATGATCACAATGTCTGTAGCGTGCTGGCGGTGGCGGAGCAGGAAGCCACTTATCAGGCCGACCCCGTGGTGCCGGGCCTTGGCAAGATCGCCTGGAAAGAGATCAACTCACGGGCAGCCAAGCTGCTGATCCCCGAATTTATGGTGCGGGCCGCGCTCTCCATCAACTCGCCCACAGGCAAGAGCTACGCCGAGCGGATCGACAAGTTGCGTACCGAGCGGGAGATGAGTGAAATCTTCGAAGATATGATCAGCATGCTGCCGATGGGCAAGACGCTGTTTGGCAACCTCAACCCGGTGCATACTGGTGGCCCGATGCAGGTGAGCATCGCCTTTGCCGAGGCCAACGCCCGTGGCTACCCCTATCCAATCAAGGATTCCATCCGCCACGAAGTCTTTACCCGTCGCGGCGGCATCTGGTTTGGCACCAAACATATCTTCGGTTATCCCGTCGACTACCCGGATACCCTCTACCGCTTTGCCGATTTCAACGCCGGCTGGTACGCCAGTCGCAATGCCGCTTTTCA
>NZ_CAWLMI010000083.1:0-10396 GCF_963862045.1 Aeromonas sp. 159
GGTGTGGCGGCTCGACCAGCCACTATGCGCCGGGTACCGGCAGCGCCTGGAGCGATGCCTGGATCAAGCTGTAATCATCCGCTCGTGACCAAAAGAGAGCCATAACGACAGAGGGGGAGCCATCGGCTCCCCCTCTCGTTTATCTCTTCAACCCGGCTTAACGGGCATCTTCCTTCAGCCACTGCGCCACGCGCTTGGCGAAGTAGGTAAGGATGCCATCGGCCCCGGCCCGCTTGAAGCAGAGTAGGGACTCCATGATGCACTCCTTCTCTTTCAGCCAGCCGTTCTGGATCGCCGCCATGTGCATGGCGTACTCACCACTCACCTGATAGGCAAAGGTCGGCACGCCGAACTGATCCTTCACCTGACGGATCACGTCCAGATAGGGCATGCCCGGCTTGACCATCACGCTGTCGGCCCCTTCCTGAATATCCAGCGCCACTTCGTACAGGGCTTCGTTGCTGTTGGCCGGATCCATCTGGTAGGTGGCCTTGTTGCTCTTGCCGAGGTTGCCGGCAGAGCCGACCGCATCGCGGAACGGGCCGTAGTAGCAGGAGGCGTACTTGGCGGAGTAGGCCATGATCTGGGTGTTGATGAAGCCGTTCTCTTCCAGCGCGGCGCGGATGGCACCGATGCGGCCATCCATCATGTCGGACGGCGCGACGATATCGACCCCGGCCTCGGCATGGGAGAGCGCCTGCTTGATCAGGATCTCGGTGGTGATGTCGTTCAGCACATAGCCTTCGTCATCGATGATGCCGTCCTGACCGTGGGTGGTGAACGGATCGAGCGCCACGTCGGTGATCACCCCCAGCTCCGGGAAGCGAGCCTTGAGGGCGCGCACTGTGCGCTGGGCCAGCCCGTTCGGGTTGTAGGCCTCTTCCGCCATCAGGCTCTTGCTCTCCAGCGGAGTCACCGGGAACAGGGCAATAGCTGGTACGCCCAGCTCCACCAGCTCGGCAGCCTCTTCCAACAGCAGATCGATGGAGAGACGCTCTACCCCCGGCATGGAGGGAACGGCTTCCCGACGGTTCTCCCCCTCCAGCACGAACACCGGATAGATGAGATCGTTGACGGTCAGTACGTTCTCGCGCACCAGACGACGGCTGAAATCATGTTTGCGCAGACGGCGCAGGCGGCGGCCCGGAAAGGCGCCCGGAAGAGTTGTAGCCATGAATCACTCCTGGAGAGGAAGTTGGAAGAACGCGGCGGAGGTGGCCCGGGTATGGGCCAGCAAGGCCTCGGGCGCTTCACCACGACAGGCCGCCACCACCTGGGCGATGTGCGGCAAAAAAGCAGGTTCGTTGCGTTTCGGGCGCGGTTTCAGATCTCGCGGCACCAGATAGGGGGCATCGGTCTCGATCATCAGCCGACCGGCCGGAATACGGGCCACCTGTTCGCGCAGCAGCTGGCCGCGGCGTTCGTCGCAGAGCCAGCCAGTCACCCCTATATGCAGCCCCAGCGCCAGACACTCGTCCAGCTCCTCATCAGAACCGGTGAAGCAGTGCAGCACGGCTCCCGGTAGTTTCGGCAACCAGGGACGGAGGATCTCGATAAAACGGGCGTGGGCATCGCGGCAGTGGAGAAACACCGGCATCCGGAGCTCGGCAGCCAGTGCCAGCTGGGCGTCGAATACCGCATCCTGTACCGGACGGGGGGAGAAGTCGCGGTTGTAGTCGAGGCCGCACTCGCCAATAGCCACCACCTGCGGCAGCGCCGCCAGCTCGCGCAAGGCGGGCAGGGTCGCCGCATCGACACTCTTGGCATCGTGAGGGTGTACCCCGGCGGTGGAGAAGCAGTAGCCCGGCCAACGGGCGGCCAACCCAGCGCTCTCGCGGCTGCCAGCCAGATCGGTACCGGTGAGGATCAGCGCTTCCACTCCGGCGGCGCGGGCACGGGCCACCAGCTCAGGCTGTTCGCCGGCGAACTGGCTGCTGGTCAGGTTTAAACCGATATCGATCATGGAATGAGACGTTCCGAACAAAAGGAATACATATCAGGTATTTGAAAACCATCTACCGAATGGGGTCTTACCATACGCCTCGAACGGGAGCATGAAAAGAGGAAGGGAGCCTAAGCTCCCCTCGTTCTGCTATTCCTGCGGACTTAGTCATCCTCTCGCCGTCCGGCAAACAGGTGACGAACAGAGCCTCAGCTCTCCACATCCGGTTGTTCCTGTTGCTCTTCATCCTCTTTCTTCACGTAGAAGCGGGCGAAGAACAGACCAATCTCCCACAGCGCCCACATCGGAATGGCGAGCAGGGTCTGGGAGAAGACATCAGGCGGCGTCAGCAGCATGCCGACCACAAACACCCCGACGACAACGTAAGGACGTTTCTCCTTCAGGTTTTGCGGTGTGGTCACGCCAGTCCAGCAGAGCAGTATGGTCGCCACCGGAATTTCGAACGCCACCCCGAACGCGAAGAACAGGGTCAGTACGAAGTCCAGATAGCTGGCGATGTCGGTCGCCACCGTCACCCCGGCAGGGGCGGTACTGGTGAAGAAACCGAACACCAGCGGGAACACCACATAGTAGGCGAACGCCATCCCCGCATAGAACAACAGGGCACTGGAGACCACCAACGGCATGATCAGGCGCCGCTCATGCTGGTACAGACCGGGGGCGATAAAGGCCCAGGCCTGATAGAGCAGATAAGGGATCGCCACGAAGAAGGAGACCACCAGGGTCAGCTTGATCGGCGTCAGGAAGGGGGTCGCCACATCCGTCGCGATCATGCTGGTCCCTTCCGGCAGCTGGCTGAGCAGCGGCTGGGCCACGAAGTCGTAGATGTTGTTGGAGAAGTAGATCAGCGCCAGAAACACCACCAGAATGGCGGTAATGGAGCGCAGCAAACGGGTTCTCAGCTCAACCAGATGGCTGATCAGGGGTTGTTCGGCCTGACTCATGGCTTCACCTCCCCTTTTACTGCAGAGTCGCTGACCGGCACCGGCTCGCTCTCCCGCTGGCTGTTGACCGGCGGCACGTCGTGGCTCAGCTGCACTGCAGGCTCCACCGGCGTGACAGGCTCAGCCTGGGCGACCGGCTCAGGGCGCGGCGGACGGATCTCGTTCTCCACCTGATAGGGGCGATTGACCGACTGGGCCGCCGCTTTGAGCTGTTCGATGGACTCCTGCAGCTCGGGGCTCAGGTTGCTCATCTGCAACTGTTCGGCCTTCTTGAGGTCGTTATGCAGCTCTTGCAACTTGAGCTCCTGCTCCAGCTCGGACTTGACCGAGTTCGCGGTCGAACGAATGAGGCGGATCCAGTGGGTAGCCGTGCGGATGGCAACCGGCAGCCGCTCGGGCCCCAGTACCACCAGTGCTACCACACCGATAACGACCAGCTCCCAAAAACCGATATCGAACATGGCTTAGGCCTGGTCTTTGTCTTTCTGCTTGGCGGTCTCACTGCTCTGAGTGGCCGCTTCGTTTAGCTGTTTCGGGGGAAACTCGGCATCTTTCTGCTCGGCCTTGGCATCAGCCGGCTCGTCGGAGAGGGCTTTCTTGAACCCTTTGACCGCCGCACCCAGATCACCGCCAATGCCGCGCAGTTTCTTGGTACCGAACAGCAGCACGACGATGACTGCAATGATCAACAATTGCCAAATACTGATACCACCCATGATTTTCTCTCCAGAACAGGCGCCTGACGGCGCGGTTGTTGATTAATGGGAACGGGTTCGCAACCAGCCGACCAGCCAGCAGAGGGCTGCACCGGCGAGACTGGCTTGTCCCCACTCAATGTGTTGTTTTTGGGTCAGCAAGAATACACCCGCCAATAGCAGGCTGGCTCCAACCCCTAAGAGGTAGCGGGCCTGCCCCTGCCGACGGCTGTGACGGCGGAACTCGGCAAACATCTGGTCGAAATGACGCTGCTGATGACGGGTCTGGCGCAGGGTCTCGTAAACCAGCTCGGGCAGTTCCGGCAGCTTCTCCGCCCAGAATGGCGCCTTCTCCTTGATGGCGTTCAATACCGACTTGGGCCCCACCTGTTCGTGCATCCAGTTTTCGAGGAACGGCTTGGCGGTCTGCCACAAATCGAGCTGCGGGTAGAGCTGACGCCCCAACCCTTCCACATAGAGCAGGGTCTTTTGCAGCAGCACCAGCTGCGGCTGCACCGTCATATGGAAGCGACGCGCGGTGTTGAACAGGTTGAGCAGCACGTGACCGAACGAGATCTCGGAGAGCGGCTTCTCGAAGATAGGCTCCAGCACGGTGCGGATGGCAAACTCGAACTCGTCCACCTTGGTGTCTGCCGGTACCCAGCCCGACTCCACGTGCAGCTCCGCCACCCGACGATAGTCTCGGTTGAAGAAGGCGAGGAAGTTCTCCGCCAGATAGCGTTTGTCTTCCCGATTGAGGGTACCGACGATGCCGCAGTCGATGCCGATCCAGAGCGGGTTTTCCGGATGTTCGTAAGAGACGAAGATGTTGCCCGGGTGCATATCGGCGTGGAAGAAGCTGTCGCGGAACACCTGGGTGAAGAAGACCTCCACCCCGCGCTCGGCCAGCAGCTTCATATTGGTGCCGTTGGCTTCCAGCGCTGGAACGTCGGAGACCGGAATACCGTAGATGCGCTCCATCACCAGCACCTGCTCGCGGCAGAGATCAGTGATGATTTCAGGCACATAGAGCGCTTCGGAGCCGGTGAAGTTGCGCCGTAGCTGGATGGCGTTGGCCGCTTCGCGCATCAAATTCAGCTCGTCGAGGATGGTCTTGCGATACTCCTCCACCACCTCGATGGGGCGCAGTCGCGCGCTCTGGGGCACAAAACGGGCAACCAGACGGGCCAGCGCCTGCATCAGTCGCAGGTCGGCCTCGATGACAGGCTCGATGTCGGGACGGATCACCTTGATGACGATCTCGCGGCCACTCTCCTTCAGGCGGGCAGTATGCACCTGCGCGATGGAGGCCGACGCCAGCGGCGTCTCGTCGAAGTCGTCAAACAGGGTTTCGATGGGACAACCCAGGCTCAGCTCGATCTGCTGGCGCGCCGCCTGACCACAGAAGGGGGGCACCCTGTCTTGCAGCAGAGCCAGCTCTTCGGCGATATCCGGCGGCAACAGGTCGCGGCGGGTCGAGAGCATCTGGCCAAACTTGATGAAGATGGGGCCGAGGGCCTCGAAGGCGAGGCGGATGCGGGCACCGCGGCTGAGATCCGGTTGTTTGTTCTTGAGCCAGAACAGGGAGCGACGGGCCAGACGACCCGGCCAAGGTTGATAGCGGGCGGGCACCAGTTCGTCGATGCCCTGCTCCAGCAGGATGGTGATGATGCGATAGAGGCGTTTGAACTCCTTCGGGGTCATCAGGTCACCTGCTGTTCGAAGCGGGCCAGCCGCAGTTCGACGGCCTTGAGCTGCTGGGCCAGCACCTCGACGTCATCGTTGAAACTCGCCACTTCCAGCGGGCCGGGGGCGAGGCGGGCCTCTTCGGTCAGATATTCCGCCAGCTGGCTGCGGGTGCGGCACAGCTCGCGACCGACCAGACGACGCGCCTGACGGGCACCACTGAACAGGGTGTGGGCCAGCACGTCGCCGGTATAGCGCGACAGCTCCTCCTCCCAGTCGATATCCAGCTCACCCAGCAGCACGCTGAATGCCTGCACCAGCTGGGGATCACCGCTCAGATCCAGCTTCTCCTCGCGGATATAGCGGGTCAGGGCGGAAGGGTCTTTCAGCAGACCGAGGGCTGTCAGCGACAGGCTGAGCACCGCATCGGCCTCCCCTTCATGCTGGGCCAGCACATCGAGCCGACGCTCGGAGAAGACAAACCAGAGCGGCTTGAGTTCACGCAGCTCCAGCTTGAGCACCTTGCCCACCAGTTTGCGCAGCCGCTCCGGGCTCTGTTTGTCCAGCGCCAGCAACTGGTTGAGGCTGGTTTCGATCACCGCGGTGACCATGGCATCCATCGGCATAGGCAACCTTAAAACTTGTAACCGCGGTGCAGGGCGACCACACCCTGAGTCAGATTGAAGTACTCCACCTGCTCGAAACCGACATTTTCCATCATGCCAGCCAGGGTTTGCTGATCCGGGTGCATGCGGATGGACTCTGCCAGATATTTGTAGCTTTCACTGTCGTTCGCGACGATTTCGCCCATTTTCGGCAGCAGTTTGAAGGAGTAGAGGTCATAGAGCTTGGCGATCACTTCACTGACCGGCTTGGAGAACTCCAGCACCAGCAGACGGCCACCCGGCTTGAGCACCCGGAACATGGAGGCGAGCGCCTTGTCCTTGTCGGTGACGTTGCGCAGACCGAAGCCGATGGTGATGACGTCGAAGTGGTTATCCGGGAAGGGGAGCGCCTCGGCATTGGCCTGCACGTAGGAGACGTTGTTGGCGACCCCCAGATTGCGCAGCTTGTCGCGGCCCACTTTCAGCATGGAGTCGTTGATATCCGCCAGCACCACCTGACCGGTCTCGCCGACGATACGGGAGAACTTGGCGGTCAAGTCACCGGTACCACCGGCCAGATCCAGCACCTTCTGGCCCTTGCGCACACCGGAACAGTCGATGGTGAAGCGCTTCCACAGGCGGTGGATGCCGAACGACATCAGATCGTTCATCAGATCATACTTGGCTGCCACCGAATGGAAGACACCTGCTACCAGAGTTTCCTTCTCGGTCGCGGCCACGGTTTTAAAGCCAAAATGCGTTGTCGTTGCTTGTTCTGACATCCCTTAAACACCCATAGAGCAAAGAATGGCCGCCAGTTTACCAGAGCCACTGGCGTCCGGACACCTTAAACCCGGCTCGCAACCAACTGCATGCCCAGCACCACCATGGCCAGACAGAGGAAGAGATTGAGACCGATATTGAGCAGCGCTTTCAGATAGGCCCCATGTTGAGCCAGCACTACCGTATCGAGGGCAAAGGAAGAAAATGTGGTCAGGGCACCGAGGATCCCCACCATCAGCAGCGGCTTCATCGGGTGTTCCACCACGTGACCGTGGCTGATGAGGGCGAATGCCACCCCCATTATGAAAGAGCCCACCACGTTGACCACCAGAGTCCCGTAAGGAAAGTGGCGCCCCAGCAGCAAGGCCATCAGTTCGGCAATCCCAAAACGAAGGCAGGCGCCGATGGCGCCCCCTGCAGCAACATAGAACCAGGTTTGCATGGTGTCACTCCCTCAGGGTCAGGCCGCCATTATGTCGCAATGGCGGCCCTTGTGCCCAGAGGCGGAACTAATCGACATCCAGCCTGATTGAAATCTCAGCGGCGAAAATCGATGGGCTCTGGCTGACCCAGCACGATTTCGGTCTGGGCCGGACGGGTCTGGGCAATCACCTTGCCGTGGCGGATCGAGTAACGCACCGGCACCTGACGGCGCACCGCATCGAAGCCGTTCTCGGCAGGCAGGATCAACAGGTTGGCCGGTTTGCCCACCTCGATGCCATAGCGATCCTGCACGTTCAGGGTGCGGGCGCTGTGGCTGCTGATCAGCTTCAAGCCGTCGTTGATCTGCTCGTAGCCCATGATCTGGCAGACATGGAGCCCCATGTGCAGCACCTGCAACATGTTGGCGGTGCCCATGGGATACCAGGGATCGAACACGTCGTCGTGACCGAAGCAGACGTTGATGTTCGCCTCCAGCATCTCCTTCACCCGGGTAATACCGCGACGTTTGGGATAGGTATCGAACCGTCCCTGCAGGTGAATGTTCACCAGCGGATTGGCCACGAAGTTGATGCCTGCCATCTTGAGCAGCCGGAACAGGCGGGAAGCATAAGCGCCATTGTAGGAGTGCATGGCAGTGGTGTGACTGGCGGTGACTCTATGACCGATACCCCGCTCGTAGGCGAGAGTCGCCAGCGTCTCGATAAAACGGGACTGCTCGTCATCGATCTCGTCGCAGTGCACATCGACCAGAACCTGATACTTCTCGGCAAGATCGAAGATGTAGTGCAGACTTTCGACCCCATATTCCCGGGTAAACTCGAAGTGGGGGATCGCGCCAATCACGTCGGCACCCAGCTTGAGTGCCTCCTCCAGCAGTGCCTTGCCATTGGGGTAGGAGAGGATCCCCTCCTGCGGGAAGGCGACGATCTGCAGCTCCACCCACTCCTTCATCTCCTCCCGCACCTCCAGCATCGCCTTGAGCGCCACCAGATTGGGGTCGGAGACATCGACATGAGTACGCACAAACTGGATGCCGTTGGCGATCTGCCACTTCAGCGTCTGGATGGCACGCTGTTTCACATCCTCATGGGTCAGCAGCGCCTTGCGCTCGGCCCAGCGCTCGATCCCCTCGAACAGAGTGCCGGAGAGATTCCAGCTCGGCTCACCGGCCGTCTGGGTGGTATCGAGGTGAATGTGGGGTTCGATAAAGGGGGCGATCGCCAGACCGCCCTCCCCGTCCAGCACCCGACCGGCGACGGCATGTTCGTCATGGGGTTCGATGGCGGTGATGACCCCATCCTGACAGCGGATCTGCCACAACCCTTCCCGACCGGCCAAACGAATATGTTGAATCAGCATTTATTAGCTTCCTGTACCAGAACCGGCCGCGGGGTGAGGCGAACCAGAATGAAATAGGTGAAGGCGGCGCCCAATACCGCGTTGAGTGGCACTATGCCCGGCAGCCACTTGCCGACAGCCACCCCGACTGCCGTGGCGACCAGCGCCTGCCAGCGCACCGTCTCGAACTGCTGATCGGCAAATTGACGGTAATGCTCACGATTGAGCAGGAAATCCATGATGATAATGCCACCGATCGGCGGAATTGCCGTACTCAAAAAGGCCAGCCAGCCGACAAAGTTGTTGTAGAGCCAGAGGGCGCAAGCGGTACCGACTAGGCCGTTGATCACGCTGAGTGGCTTACTCTTGAGACCGGTAATGTTGGCAAAACCGAGGCCGGAGGCGTAGAGAGCGTTGTCGTTGGTGGTCCAAATATTGAGGCCCAGCACCAGAATGGCGGGGATCAGCAGCCCCTGCATCAGCATCACTTCCGAGATATCGGCCTGTCCGGTCACGGCCGCGCCGGCTGCACCAAAGACGAACATTAGCGTGTTGCCCAAAAAAAACGCCACCATGGTAATCATGACGGCGCCCCAGGGTTTGCGACCAAATCGAATAAAATCGGCGGTCAGGGTTCCTGCGCTAATAAAGGAACCGACCACCATGGTCAATGCCGTGGTGAACTCGATGGGATTGCTTGGTTGTACCTGCTGCAGCGCAGCCATGCCTCCGGTCGAGGTCACTGCCAGCCAGACCGAGTAACCACCGAGCAGCGCAATGGCCGGTACCGCCACAAAGCTCAACACCATCAGGGCGGAGATTCCGAAGTAGACGGTTATCGTCATCAGAATACCCGAAATGGCGATGAGCCAGTTCACATCAATGCCGGTCGCCTTCTGCACCGGCAGCGCAAACATGGCGACACCGACGCCAAACCAGCCGACCTGAGTACCGCCCAGCAGCAGGGATGGCAACCAGGAACCTTTCACCCCAAACGAGTAACGAGCAAGCAGATGGGTAGAGAGACCGGTTGAAGCACCGATATAGCCGAGACAGGCGGTGTAGATACCCAGCAGCAAGTTGCCAAGCAGTACCGCCTTGATGAAATCATCAAACACCAAGCCGGTGCCCAGCGCACCACCGGTCCACATGCTGGCAGAGAAGAAGGTCAGGCCGAGCATCACCAGCATCAACGACAGCACACCTTTGCGCCCTTTGGCGGGTACCGCCCCCAAACAGTATTCGTTATCCTGCGCCATGCTCTCTCTCCACGTAATAGGCAAAACGCGCCGGATTTTACATGGAAAACGTTTTACGTCAATCAATCATGGTTAAATCTCTGGATAAAACCATCAAAAGCAGTCAAATGAGTAACACACCGGGACTCAAATCAGCAGATAAACTGTGTCGACTGCAAGCAGAGGGGGTTACGGGAATAGGGAATGTAAGGGGATGTCACAAAAATGACAGATGCAAAAAAGCCTCCCTTTTCAGGGAGGCTTTCTATTTAATGGTGCTGATACCCAGAATCGAACTGGGGACCTCATCCTTACCAAGGATGCGCTCTACCGACTGAGCCATATCAGCACACTAACCGGTAAAGACCACGCTGGGCGTAATCTTGAAATTGGGTGCCTGGCAGTGTCCTACTCTCGCATGGCGAATGCCACACTACCATCGGCGCTACCGCGTTTCACTTCTGAGTTCGGCATGGGATCAGGTGGTTCCACGGCGCTATGGCCGCCAGGCAAATTCTTCAATCTGAGAAAGCTGACGTGAATAACGATGTTGCTCGTGGCTTGTCGTTATCACTGAATTAGTAGTTCGTTGGTTCGCTACAAGCCTTAGAACACTTCTTGGGTGTTGTATGGTTAAGCCTCACGGGTAATTAGTATGGGTTAGCTCAACACGTCGCCGCGCTTACACACCCCACCTATC
>NZ_CAWLMI010000084.1:0-23348 GCF_963862045.1 Aeromonas sp. 159
CGTCACACCTCTCTCACCAGCCATACCGACACGCTAGAGGCCGCCTACAACGGCGGGCGCACCTTCCTCTGCGTGCTGCTCGGTTGCACCTTCTGGATCAACAGTCAGTGGGATGCGGGCAGCTCGGCGCTCACCATGCTCTCCATCTGCTGCGTGCTCTACTCGGCGACCCCGGCCCCGGCTCAGGGGGCCAACACCATGCTCAGGGCGATCCTGCTGCTCAGCCTCATCTGCTTTGCGGTCAAGTTTGGCCTGATGATCCGCATCGACGACTTTTGGGTTTTCTGCCTCTTGCTCTTTCCGGCGCTGCTCACCATGCAGCTCTGCAAACAACAGCAGGTGCGGCAGGCGGGCCTCTGGGGCCAGATGATCGTGCTGCTCGGCTCGTTTCTCGCCATCACCAATCCGCCCAGTTACGACTATCAGCAGTTCATCAACAGCAGCCTCGCCCAGATGCTGGGGGTGATGAGCGCCGCGCTGGCGTTCCAGCTGCTGCGACCCAGCTCGGATCGGCGCAAGAGCCGCCGGATTATCCGTTCCCTGCGCCGCCACTTCATGGATCAGCTGGAGCCGGCCCCGCGCCAGAGCGAGAGCCAGTTCGAGTCGCTCATCTACCACTGCATCAGCCAGCTCGGTCAGAGTCAGGATCAGACCGCCCGCCTCTGGGTGCTGCGCTGGGGCGTGGTGCTGCTCAACTGCAGCCATATTGTCTGGCAGCTGCGCCAGTGGCGCGGTGACGAACATCCTCTCTATCTGGTGCGTGACAACTGTATCCGCAGCCTGAAGGGGATCCTCACCGAGCAGGGGGTGCAGCACGCCTCCCTCGACCGCACGCTGGCCGAGCTGCAGCGGATCAGTCAGGGCCTGGCCAACCATGGCGATGGCACGGCGCGAGAGCTGGCAGGCATGGTGTGGCGGCTGCAAAGCTCGCTCTCCCAGCTGCAACAGGCGCTGCCAGGCCCCGCCGAAGGGAGCTGAAACAGCCTTGGGAGGGGCACAATCCCCTCCGGATCACCCTTTCCCGCAGCCAAGTTTGTCCAATACCCTCCCAACGAGTAAGATTCTCCCCAAACGTCAATTCGCAAGGCCCTCCATGTCTACTCAATACAATGCGGATGCCATTGAGGTCCTCAATGGCCTTGAGCCGGTGCGTCGCCGCCCCGGCATGTATACCGACACCACCCGGCCCAATCACCTCGGCCAGGAGGTCATCGACAACAGCGTCGATGAAGCGCTGGCGGGTCACGCCCGCAATCTGGAGGTGATCCTGCATGAAGACCAGTCCCTCGAAGTGATCGACGACGGCCGCGGCATGCCGGTCGATATCCACCCGGAAGAGGGGGTCAGCGGGGTGGAGCTTATCCTCTGCAAGCTGCACGCGGGCGGCAAATTCTCCAACAAGAACTACCAGTTCTCCGGCGGTCTGCACGGGGTGGGTATTTCGGTCGTAAACGCCCTTTCCGATCGGGTCGAGGTGACGGTGCGCCGCGACGGTCAGGTCTACGACATCGCCTTCGAGCGCGGCGAGAAGGTGCAGGAGCTGACCATCACCGGCACCTGCGGTCGTCGCAACACCGGCACCCGGGTGCGCTTCTGGCCGCAGGCGAGCTACTTCGATTCGCCCAAGTTCTCGGTCACCAAGCTGGAGCACCTGCTCAAAGCCAAGGCCGTGCTCTGCCCCGGCCTCACCATCAAGTTCCTCGACAAGAACACCGGCATCAAGCTGGAGTGGTGCTACGAAGATGGCCTCAAGGATTATCTGGTCGACGCGGTCAAGCAGTTCACCTGCCTGCCGGAGCAGCCCTTTATCGGCTCGTTCAGCTCCGAACAATCGGCGGTGGACTGGGCGCTCTGCTGGTTGCCGGAAGGGGGCGAATGCCTCGCCGAATCCTATGTGAACCTGATACCCACTGCGCAGGGCGGTACTCACGTCAACGGCCTGCGTCAGGGGCTGCTCGACGCCATGCGCGAGTTCTGCGAGTTCCGCAACCTGCTGCCGCGCGGGGTCAAGCTGACCCCGGAAGATATCTGGGATCGCTGTGCCTACATCCTCTCCATCAAGATGCAGGATCCGCAGTTCGCCGGTCAGACCAAGGAGCGCCTCTCCTCCCGTCAGAGCTCGGCGTTCGTCTCCGGCGTGGTGAAGGATGCCTTCAGCCTCTATCTGAACAGTAACACCGAGCTGGCGGAGCAGATCGCCGAGATCTGCATCAGCAGCGCCCAGCGCCGGATGCGCGCCGCCAAGACGGTGGTGCGCAAGAAGATTACCCAAGGCCCGGCGCTGCCCGGCAAGCTGACTGACTGTAACTGCGCCGACCCCATGCAGGGGGAGCTGTTCCTGGTGGAGGGTGACTCCGCGGGCGGCAGTGCCAAGCAGGCGCGGGATCGCGAGTTTCAGGCCATCATGCCGCTGCGCGGCAAGATCCTGAACACCTGGGAGGTGGAGGCAGGTCAGGTGCTCGCCTCGCAAGAAGTTCACGATATCTCGGTCGCCATCGGGCTTGACCCCGACTCCGAGGATCTCAGTGGCCTGCGCTACGGCAAGGTGTGCATCCTCGCGGATGCGGACTCGGACGGTCTGCACATCGCTACTCTGCTCTGCGCCCTGTTCGTAAAACACTTCCGCACGCTGGTGGAGAAGGGCCACGTCTATGTCGCCATGCCGCCCCTCTACCGGATCGATATCGGTAAAGAGGTCTACTACGCCCTCGACGAGGACGAGAAGAACGGCGTGTTGCAGCGGGTCGAGGCCGAGAAGAAGAAAGGCAAGGTGATGGTGACCCGATTCAAGGGTCTGGGTGAGATGAACCCGAAGCAGCTGCGGGAAACCACCATGGATCCCAACACTCGCCGTCTGGTGCAGCTCACCATGGAGCCGGCAGGAGAGAGCGAAGGGGATGCGGCTGACGAGACCCTGCAGCTGATGGACATGCTGCTGGCCAAGAAGCGGGCGAGCGATCGCCGCGAGTGGTTGGAAGAGAAGGGCAACCTCGCCATCATCTAAGCCGTCGGTCACCTGCCGACCCGCATTTCAGGCGTGTCCTCCAGGGGCGCGCCATAGCAAGAGAAAAACATATGAGTGATGCTATCGAGCTCAGTCTGGACGGGGTAGAGCGCCAGCCAATGCGCACCTTTACCGAACAGGCTTACTTGAACTACTCCATGTACGTCATCATGGATCGGGCCTTGCCGCATATCGGCGACGGCCTCAAACCGGTGCAGCGGCGCATCATCTATGCCATGAGCGAGTTGGGGCTATCGGCACTGTCCAAGCACAAGAAATCCGCCCGTACCGTGGGTGATGTGCTGGGTAAGTACCACCCCCACGGCGACAGCGCCTGTTATGAAGCCATGGTGCTGATGGCCCAGCCATTCTCCTACCGCTACCCGCTGGTGGATGGTCAGGGCAACTGGGGTGCGCCGGACGATCCCAAATCCTTCGCAGCCATGCGTTATACCGAGGCGCGCCTGTCCCGCTTCTCCGAGCTGCTGCTCTCCGAGCTGGGGCAAGGCACGGTGGAGTGGACGCCGAACTTCGACGGCACCATGAAGGAGCCGGTGGTGCTGCCCGCCCGTCTGCCGCACATCCTGCTCAACGGGGTGACCGGTATTGCGGTAGGGATGGCGACCGACATCCCGCCCCACAACGCGCGGGAAGTGGCCTACGCCTGTGCCGAGCTGCTCGACAACCCCAATGCGGGACTCGATGTGTTGATGCAGCACATTCAGGGGCCGGACTACCCGACCAACGCCGAGATCATCACCCCGCGCGACGATATCCGCAAAATCTACGAGACCGGCAAGGGCTCCATCAAGCAGCGGGCGGTCTGGAGCGAGGAGGATGGCGACATCGTCATCACCGCGCTGCCTCATCAGGCCTCCGGCGCCAAGATCATGGAGCAGATCGCCGCCCAGATGGTGGCGAAAAAGCTGCCGATGGTCACCGATCTGCGCGATGAATCTGACCACGAGAACCCGACCCGTCTGGTGATCGTGCCGCGCTCCAACCGGGTGGATGTAGAGGGGCTGATGGCCCACCTGTTCGCCACCACGGATCTGGAGAAGAACTACCGGGTCAACCTCAACATCCTCGGCCTCGACAACCGGCCGCAGGTGAAGTGCCTCAAGACCATCCTCAGCGAGTGGATCCAGTTCCGCCGCGAGACGGTGCGTCGCCGCTTGCAGTTCCGCCTCGACAAGGTGCTGGCTCGCCTGCACATCCTTGAAGGCTTGCTGATCGCCTACCTCAACATCGACGAGGTGATCGAGATCATCCGTACCGAGGATGAGCCGGGCAAGGTGATGGTGGAGCGCTTCAACATTACCGAGACCCAGGCCGAAGCGATCCTCGAGCTGAAACTGCGCCATCTGGCCAAGCTCGAAGAGTTCAAGCTGCGCGCCGAACAGAACGAACTGGCCGAAGAGCGTGACAAGCTGGAGCTTATTCTGGGCTCCGAGCGCCGCCTCAACACCCTGCTCAAGAAAGAGCTGCTGGCCGATGCCGAGAAGTACGGCGACGATCGCCGCACCCCGCTGGTGGAGCGGGCTACCGCCGTGGCGCTGACCGAGAAAGAGCTGGTGCCCAGCGAACCGGTCACCGTCATCCTCTCCGACAAGGGGTGGGTGCGCGCCGCCAAGGGCCACGATGTCGATGTGGCGGGGCTCTCCTACAAGGCGGGGGACAGCTATCTGGCCCACGCCTGTGGCCGCAGCAACCAGCAGGCGGTGTTCCTCTCCACGTTGGGGAGAACCTACGCCCTCGAATCCCACACCCTGCCATCTGCGCGCAGTCAGGGCGAACCGCTCACCGGCCGCTTTGCGCTGGGGGCAGGTGAAGAGGTGCGCCATCTGGTGATGGGCAACGAGGGTGAGCCATATCTGATCGCCAGCGACGCCGGTTACGGCTTTGTCTGCACCTATGACGATCTCATCGGCAAGAACAAGAACGGCAAGGCGCTGCTCACCGTGCCGGAAGGGGGTCAGGTGATGGCACCCCAGAAGATCGGCTCGCCGGAGACCGATCTCTGCATGGCCATCTCCAACGAAGGGCGGATGCTGCTGTTCCCGCTCAATACCTTGCCGGTGCTCGGCAAGGGCAAGGGTAACAAGCTCATCAGCATTCCGTCGGCTCGGGTCAAGGCGCGGGAGGAGTTTGTGGTGATGGCCGCCGTCATCCCGCAGGGTCAGTCGGTCACCCTGTTTGCCGGCAAGCGCAAGCTGACCCTCAAACCGTCCGATCTCGACTACTACCGTGGCGAGCGCGGCCGCCGCGGCGCCAAGCTGCCCCGCGGTTTGCAGCGGGTCGATCGCATCGAGATTGAACCCGCCGCCGGTGCCGAACCGGCAGCCGGGGAAAATCAGGAAGGGTAATAACCAAAGAGGGAGCAATTTATTGCTCCCTCTTTGTTACTAATAAATGCGTGAGGGTTTACCCTAATTTATCCCATAACTCTGTCGCTGCAATTTCTATTTCCTTGTATGACTTTGGCACCAAAGGTGACCGAATTGGTGCTTTAGTTTTATCCCACTCAAGAATTGCCCCACCTTTATCTTTCCGTTTCAATTTCGCCCCTCCACCTAAACTCATAGAGAATAGATCAAGAAATCGACGTGGGCCAATGCCAATAAATGGCTCAAAGGCTACAGTCTCTTTATTGTCCAAGGTCGATTCTTCAAGTTCAGATTTCAATGTAATCGACTCGGAATGAAAATCTAAAGCTCGACTTTTGGGATATGGCTCTACATAAACAACCCTCTCTACTCCACTGGCTATGATATGTTTTGCACAGTTATGGCATGGAAACGTAGTACAATAAATAGTGGTGCCACTTGTAGGAATTCCGGCTCTACCACAAGAAAGTAAAGCATCCATTTCTGCATGAACAACGCGTCCAAACTCAGTGAGGTCAGAAATCTTGCTGTCTTTTAGTATCTTAATTATTTCTAGTTGACGTTCTTCTTCAAATAGACCACTACCTAGAAGGTTATTAGCAATTTCTTCTATTATTTCTGCTTGTGCTTGTTTATTAGAGTCTTTCTCTCTGGTGTAATCTTTTCCATCTGGATGATCTTCTACCTTTCCTGTTTTTTTGTCTACTTCTGCCCAATATAGTCCCCCACCAGACTTAGGTACATCATTAGCTCCAGTTGCAATTATTTGCTTTTCTCTACTAATTACAGCGCCGACTTGACGTGATAAATCACCAGAGCGAACCGAGCTGTTAAACGCCATGAACATCGCAAACTCATCAAAGGTGGGATTTTTATATGGATGAGAAAAAATCAACTCTAGAAAACGTTGTAGTCCATTCTTCACTTGATCGCTATTACTACCAAAATTAAGGAAGAAATCAGATAGATGGTAAGTGTCACGAGTTTTTTGACCATGATCTACGCTTTCATCCTCATCGATTTTAATTAACTCATTGGCTTCGCTTTGAGTTAATCCCTTGTCTTCGCATAGGTGCTGTCTTCGTCTTTTTTCATCAGCATGTATGCCAATTAAATAAAAACCATCACCATAAATTTTTCGTAAAAGCTCGACCTCGCTGGGATGCTTTAATGAATTAACTATATATGCTGTTTTGAGAGTCCCAGTAGTTCTAGAATTAGATATTTCTTTAGCTACGCCAGCAGATAAAATTGCATTGTTTCCACTTTTCTCTCTAAGATAATCTCCTGCATGCATATAATGTTTTATTCTTTCATATTCATTTTTACCATTGTATTTTGGTAGTATGCTCGAGACACGGATTTCTTTTACTGTATAGCCAAAACCTTGTAGCTTGTCAGTTAATGGCTCTGTTACTCTTTTGTATTCCGTTCCGACGGAACTGACAATCCCAATTATTAACTCACTTTCATTTATCCCTTTTGTTAAATATTGTATCTCTAAAGATAATGGACTGTCCTGTTGAGATGGTGTTTCTTTTTTCTCGCTGTCGGTGAATGTATTAACAGAGGGGGGAGTTGTTTCTTTTAATTGTTGAGGTTCAGTAGGATATAAAAGTTTGGGTACATTTGTTTCTAGTTTAGATTTGTCTGGATCCTTGCCTTGAAAATTTATAGAGCCAGTACTCTCAAACCAGTTCATGACGCCATTACCTAACCGTAATACTTTCTTATTAGGCTGGTTATTATCCCAAGCTCCACCTAAGGAAGCTAGTCTGCTTTCCAAGTCATCAAATGTACCAGTGAACTTCAATGCCATGTCGTTTACCTCACAAGCCCCATTTTATGATTTAAAAATAATTAATATGTTAATCAATGTTGTTCATCAGTATATCTGTAGAATGGATTTGTCCGAAGCTTTTCCAGTGAGAGATGTGAGCATTATCTGTTTTATTTCATATCTTTGTGGCTTCCAATAAAGGTCGTAGGTTTGATTAGCGAAGCGTAATCAGACGATCGCGAAAACAGGTTGCCGCTATTCTGTTGGTGCGTCAGCTGACCTCTTCTCTATGTCCATCGCCACCGGGATTGCGGTGCGGACGATTACGCTTCGCTAATCGACCCTACGTGCTCCTGCTTGATTTAACGCTCTGCGGCTTATCGGTGGCTTCTGTTGTGATGGTTTGTTCCCCCTCATCCCCGACCCTTCTCCCCTTATCTATGGCAAAGAGTGGGAGAAGGGAGCAGAGATCACAGCCATTGATAGTGACCGTGGTATGGCGTGATAGCTAAGCGTGACAGCTAGGGCTTCAGGTTGGCAGGTGCTGATCCCCTCTCCCTTTGGGAGAGGGTTAGGGTGAGGGGAAGCTGACAATAGGGCAAACGCCGCAACAGGCGCCAGGTGGGCAACCTGAAATGAGCCATCCATCCCACCAAAAGAGAAGGGCCCCGCCATCCATGATGGCGGGGCCCCTTGCATTATCAGCTGCGTTGCCGATTCAACCGTTCGCGCTGGCAGGGGCCACTGAAATGGTTGGCCCGAACCCGATTAGACAGGAATGGCTGTCGCCGCCGGTGGCGGGGTGATCTTCGAGGCGATCAGCTGGCGCAGGCGGGGCACCAGCAGCAGCAACACCACGCCGCCCGCCAGCGAGCCCCAGCCCAGCATGTTGAACACCGAGCTGTAACCCGGGTTGGTGGCGACCGGGGTGCTGCCGATATTCTGCGGCATGGCGCCGGAGACATAGCCCGCCAGCACGGAGGCAACGCCGGTCACCATCATCCAGCAGCCCATCATCAAGCCTTGCAGGCTGGCGGGGGCCAGCTTGCCAATCATGGCGTAACCGATGGGGGAGATGAGCAGCTCGCCAAAGCTCTGCAGCACATAGCTGATGGCGATCCACTTGAAGGCGACCAGCCCGTCGGCCCCCGCCAGATGGATGCCGAGCGGCAGCACCAGCATGCCGAGCCCCATGCAGAACAGGGAGGCGGCAAACTGGGAGGGAATGTCGATATTCCACCCCTGTTCACGCAGTCGTTTGAACAGCAGCGCCATCAGCGGGCCACCGATGACGATGACGAGGGTGTTGATGTTCTGGATCCACTGGGGCGCTACCCGCAGCCCGAACACGTTGAGGTTGATGTTGTGTTCGGAGAAGAGCATCAGCCCCATGGGCGCCAGCTGGTAGAGCGACCAGAAGATGAGGGAGCCAAGGGCGAGGATCAGGTAGGCCACCATGCGGCTGCGCTCGGCGGCGTCCGAGTGGCGGGCGGTCATCACGCAAAGCAGCACCAGCACCACGGCCCCCAGGATCAGCACGAAGCTGCCGCTGAAGCTGGCGTGGGTCAGCAGCAGACGCAGCGCCGGCACCAGCATGGCCAGAATGGCGATCCCGGCCAGCATGCGGCGGTAGAAGCCGCTCCCTTTGACGTGGCGCAGCGGGGTGCTGATATCCGCCAGAATCGGCCAGCAGGCGAAGGTGGCGATGATGGCGATGATGTTGCCCAGCGTGGCAAACAGGAACAGGGTGCGGTAATCCTCGGTGAGCTGGAAGTAGCCCGCCACCGTGAAGCCGATAAAGAAGCCCAGATTCATCCCGGCGTAGTTCCACAGGAAGGCGCTCTCGCGGCGGTGATCATCCGGGGCGAAGCGCTGGGTCAGCATCATGTTGAGGCAGGTGACGTTGAGGCCGCTGCCGGTGAGGAACATGGCGAGCCCCCAGTAGAGGCCGGTGATCCCCATCTCGGCGATGAAGTAGCAGCCGATCACCTGCAGCACCATCCCCATCACGAACAGGTTGCGGTTGCTGAGGTAGCGCCCGCCGAGATAGCCGCCAAACAGGTGCAGGCCATAGTTGAAGGCCCCGAAGACCCCCATCATGGCGTTGGCCTGGGATTCACTGAAGCCGAGCCGCTTGGTGGCGTAGAGCACCAGGGTGGAGTAGAGCACGGCAAACCCCAGGGTCGAGAAGGTCTGGATAAAGAACAGGGCGCCTGAGCCGGGTGGGACGGCGGCGTGATGAGGGTGTGGTGTCGAAGCGCTCACGGTCTGTCTCCTGTGAGAAGAGAAAATCACAACTCATCCTGAGAGCGTACCGGTCTGCTGCCGGCTAGCCTTGTGCGCTTCCATGCTGGTCTGAAGGCCGGTCTGTCATTTAGCGGCCAAGCGGTGCAAATAGCCATACCTGAAATTTAATCTGGCGCGATTAATTGCTTTTTATTGATCTATTCCGCCTTTTTATGCGTGATTGAGCCGTGGTTTTAGCTCGATTTACCACGTGATTGCGACACGGTTGATGTGATCCAGTCGGCTATTTGGTGCCGATTATGGCGCTGTAACGGGATCTTCGTCCCGCTTTGTTGCCCCGAAACGCAGCTGGTGCCAAGTTGTTGTATTGCAGGTTGTTTATTCATCCTCGGGTCTTGAGTGAATAAATATCGGGAAGAGAAGGGGTTGCCTCAGGGTGACTTGCGCGTGTTCTCTCTTTGCTTGGGAGAGGTGAGGGGAGGATAGAACAACGCCCGGCGGGCCGGGCGTTGGGTTATCCCACATTGGGGGCAACAACAGAGGCGGCGAAAGCGGCCTTAGAAGTCGTGGTAGAGCGGCCAACCGAGCAGCGGGTGCTTGAGACCGGCGCGCATCTCGACGTTGTCGAGCTTCTCCGGTGAGGCGTTCTCTTTTTGCAGCAGCTGGTACTGGCGTACAAAGCCGAGGGTATGCAGCAGGTTGGGCACAAAGCCCGGGCTCAGCTCCTGACGCAGGGCGGCGGCCATGTCGGCGGGCAGCGCGCCCAGCATCAGGGCGAGCTGGGCAGCGAGGTAGTCGGTGTCGTACCAGCCCTCGTCTAGCTCAATCTCCCGCGCCAGCTTGCGCTTGAGATCCTGCTTCACCTTGAGGGGGGCGGCGCCACTGCCCTTGCCGCAGAGGATGCGGTAGAGCAGCGCTTCGGCCAGCTTGTCTTCCATGGTGGGGTGGTCGCTCTCGCAGGCGAAGAAGTGCTGGTCGATGAGCTCCATCAGGCGGCTCTTGTTGTGCTCGGTCAGCGCCTTCTCGTACTCCTGCCACCCTTGCCACTCCTCCACATCGGGCGGGCTCGAGATCTTGTCCAAGAGCCGCGCATCCACGTCACCGTAGAGGCTGTTGCCAGCCTGCTTGGGGCTGACGGTGATGAGCATGGACCAGCCCTTCTGGAACGGCTTGATGGGGCCTTCCGGCGCCTGCAACAGGGCCAGGGCCTTGGCCGGATCCCGTTGGGATAGCTCCTGCAGACCGAGGCTCACCACGCCGATGACGTCGTGGGCGGCCTGCTCCAGCAGGTGCATCTTGTACTTGTTGTAGTACTTGTCGGCGAATTTGAGGCTCATCAGCACCGCCTTGCCCTTGATGGCGGCGAGCTGCTGCTGACTCAAGAGTTCGTTGTCGCGGCCAAAGCGCAGCACCTGGGTCAGAAAGGGGCCCTGGTTGGCATCGCGAATGACTAACTGCATGAATGGGCTCCTTAATCCAGAAAGCTGAACATGTCGTCGACGTCGCCGTACTCGTCTTCCTCGACCTTGTTCTTCTCTTTGGCCTGCATCACCAGCTCGGCGGCAAACTTGTTGATGATGCCGTCCCAGGTGGAGTGCTCGTTGCGCAGCAGCGACTTGATGGATTTTTCCACCTCGGGGGCCAGCTCGCGAATGAGCATCAAGAGGCTGCGGGGGTCGTCCAGCGCATAGTCGTGGCTGTCTTCGGCCTGCTGGCGCTCGCTGTAGCGCAGGGACTCTTCGAGATCTTCCTCTTCGGCGTGCAGCACGTCGCGATAGCCTTCGTCCTCTTCATAGCGATCGCCGCGATAGAACTCGATAAAGGGGATGGCGAGGTAGAAGAGACCGGCCGGATCTTCGGCCACGCACTCGAGGATCTCGCGCTGCTTGGCTTCGCTATCCTGGGTGCGGATCAGGTAGTTGAGGAAGTCGAAGGTGTGCTGTTGCAGCTCGTCGGCGTTGTTCTTGATCGCCTCTTCCCAGTAGAGCGGCTGCTGGCAGACGATGTCACGGATCCGCTCCGGGGTCATCAGCTCGGAGATGATGGAGGGGAAGGAGATGTCGTGCTGGCCGTTAATCTGGGTCAGGGTAACGATATCAATGTTTTCAATCACTTCTGCCAGCTGGTCGTCAGACATGGTCTTGGCGATCAGCTCGAACTTCTCGCTGGCCTGCTTCGGCTCGATAACGGCCAGCTCTTTGATCTCGATGGCGGTAATTTCTATCAGACTGTTGCTCATGCCTTGCCCCAATTAGAAACGGACTTCGTCGTACATATCCTGATCGCCGTCGTCATCACCATAGCGGTCACTGCCGCCGTGGTAGTCGGCGTCGGCATCTTCCCCGTCTTCATCTTCTTCATCACGCAGTTCATAGTCGTCATCGGCGCGGTGGCTGCCGCGCGGCAGCGGGTTGTCGAGCAGGAACAGCACGGCGCAGGCTTCCATCAGCTGATCTTCGCTCTGGGCCCGCACCGCCTTGACCAGCGGCAGGGCGGCGTTGTTGAAGCCGACGCTCACCTTGAACTCGTCCCAGCTTGGCTGCTCGCCGCTGGCGAGCCACTTGTTCCACTGCGACTTGGCCTTGGCCGGGAACTGCACCCGGCCATAGAGGGCCAGCGGCAGATACTCGGGCATAAACTCCAGCATGCTCATATCGGCCAGCAGCAGGCTCTTCATCTGGTCGGTGAACTGTTCCAGCCCCTTGGGGTCGTCCTGATCCCGGTAGGATTCGATGTTTTCGCTGGCATCGCTTTGCAGCGACTTGAGCCGCGCCTGGTCCCATCTCTTTTGCATAGTTGCTCTTTCTGCCTGCTGTTTCAGGGGTAGAACTGATCCCACATCTCCTGCATGGCGGAGGCGGGGTCGGTCACGATGACGTTGTTGAAATCCTTGATAAAGGCGGCCCGCTGTTTCGGATCGGACAGCACTTCATAGGCCTGCTTTACCTGGTGCAGCTTGATGGCTGCCTGCTCTTTCTCTTCTTCACTGGCCCCGTGCAGCTTGTCGGGGTGGTACTGGTTCGACAGCCGACGATAGGCTTTCTTGATGTCGTTTTCGCTGGCGTTGGACTTGACGCCCAGCACCCGGAAGTAGTTGTTCATGGCAGATCCTGCATCACTGGCATCATAGGATTCACGCTGCGAGTGCCTGATGGTGGGGATTGGCAAACCAGGCACGGCAAAAACCCGTCATTTTAACGGAAACAGCCCGCCAACGCGATGAGTTGGGCGATCAATTAACGGGCGAGATGAAGAGGGGTCAGTTGAGCGTCTATTGTTGCCAGTCGGTCTGGCCAGTGCAAGGGCGGCGGGGCAAAAGCGATGAAAAAACGGGCAGGGCAAGTGTGGGGTGAGATGGCTGGATATGTCAGCGGCAGCGCAAATCGGGCTGCCGCCGCAGGGGTTACTCCTCCCAGAAGGAGGCGGAGGTGTGGTAGATCATCTTCTTGCTCATCCCGCCATCGACCACCAGATTGGCACCGTTGATAAAGTCGTTGCGAGGATCCGCCAGAAAGAGGCAGGCGCGGGTGATGTCGTCGGGGCGACCGACCCGGCCACTCGGGTGCTGGCGGTGATCCGCCTCGGTCAGGGTGTGGTAATCCTCCGCCTGGATCCAGCCCGGACTGATGGCATTGACCGTGATGGGGTAGTCGGCCAGCGAGTTGGCGAGGGACTGGGTGAGGGCGACCAGTGCCCCCTTGGAGGCGCCGTAGGCATCCCAACCCGGTTCGTTCTGCTGCCAGCGGGTGGAGGCAATATTGATGATGCGGCCATAGGGCAGATCGCGGTTGGCCTGCACAAAGGCGCGGGCACAGAGCATGGCGCCGCGCACATTGACCGCCATCACCTGATCGAACTGGGCTGCGCTCAGCTCTTCGAAGCGGGTGTGGAACTTGCTGATGGCGCCGTTGTTGATCAGCAGATGGATGCCGCCATGCTGCGCGCGCACCTCGGCAAAGAGCCGCGTGATAGCCTGCTCGTCCCGCAAATCGAGCGGATGAAAGTGGATCTCGGGATGGTCGAAAGCGTGAGGGGCCAGATCGGTGGCGATCACCCGATAACCCGCCTCGGCCAGCCCGATGCAGAGCTGGTGGCCAATCCCGCCAGCGGCGCCGGTGATCAGTGCAATTGGGGTGTGGTTGGTCAACTCGTTCATTGTGCCGCTCCATTGCGCGCCCGCAGCACCTTGATGAGGGCCGACACCTCCTGCTGGCCAAACCCTTGCGCCACCCCTTCCTCAAACAGATCGGCGGCAAAGCGCGGGAAGCGGCTGTCGATCCCGGCATCGGTGGCGTGACCGGCGAGGCGGCTGACGGCGGCGCTCCAGGTTTTCAGGCTGGCGTAGGGGTGATCGAAATCGCCGCTCGCCAGCGTCTTGCCCAGATGGGCCACATCGCCACCGAGAATGGGCGAGAGCTCGCTGAACTGGGCACACACCTTGGCTACCGGCAGCCCTTCCGCCTCGCAGATCAGGGCGCCGTGCAGGGCTCCGAGCAGACCGCCAGCAAAGTAGGCGGCGACGGCACAATCTTGCGCCGCGGCGGCGCCCACCGCCTCGGCCACATGGTCGAGGGTGGGGGCGAGCAGGCGCAGCACCGGCTCGGCGTCGCTAAAGGCGGCGCAGGCCCCCGAGCAGATGATGCTGGCGTCGTTGGTGCCGATCTGATCCGGGAAGCAGAGGATGGCGCCATCCAGATAGCGGGCGCCGCGGGCGTGGCTCCAGCTCTCCAGCGCTCTGGCCCCCTGCGGGCTGCCGGTAGAGAGCTGCACCAGCAGCTTGCCAGCCACCGCATCGCTCGCCTCGTCCAGCAACTGCTGGCTGACGGCGTAGTTATCGACGCAGACAAGGGTGATATCGCTTGCGGCGATGGCCGCGCCAACCGAAGGGGCGAGTGCCGCGCCCAGCGCTTGCAGCGGGGCTGCCTTGGCGGCGCTGCGATTCCAGACGGTGACCGGATGACCCGCCTTGAGCAAGGTGGTGGCGAGGGCGGAGCCCATGGCCCCGAGGCCGATGACAGAGAGATGGCGCATGATGGCTCCTGACGGTGTTGATAGACGCTGATATAGAAAATTGGGATGCCTTATGGCAGGTAAGCCACTATATTTGCCCAGCATTGCCGTGAAAAATGGCTTTTATGACTGTCTGGTATAGGTGAATTCTATGGATGTGCGAACCCTGCGTGCGTTTGTGGCTGTCTTCGAGGAGCGCAACATCACGGCGGCGGCCACCCGCCTCTTCATTACCCAGCCCACACTCTCCACCACCATCAAAACGCTGGAGGATGAGCTGGGGGTGACCCTGTTTGTGCGGCAGGCGCGCGGGGTGGAGGGGACCGATGCGGCGCACCGGCTCTATCCCCGCGCCAAGCGGCTGATCGCCGATACCGACTCCCTCGCCCGCGAGTTTCGTGAAACCTCCCCCTGTCTGGAGGTGACGGTGGGGATTGAGGCTGATCTGGGTGATGGCGTGGTGGGGGCGCTGGTGCAAGGGGCGCTCGCCCACGAGGAGATCCTGCTGACTCTGGAGGAGGGCTGCTGTGGCGATGTGCGGCTGGGCTGTGAATCCCTGCGCTGTGGTGACGAGCTCTTTATCCCCCTGCTAGAGGAGGAGTTCGTGCTGGTGCTGCCACCGGATCACCCACTGGCGGGCAAGGGGGCGCTCACCCCGGCAGCGTTGGCGGACGAGCCCTGGGTCACCTGCCCGCGCCACGATTCCCATCTGCGGCTGATCGCCATTCTCGGTAATCAGGCGCCCCTCTATCCACGGCGGGCTGGGTCGCTGCTACTGGCGGCGACTATGGTGGCCGCCGGTGCAGGCATTGCCTGGTTGCCCCGTTCGCTTTGTCCGCCCGGCTGTACCGTCGCCGAGCTGGCGGCCTCTTCCTTCAAGCGGCGGGTGGGGCTCTGCTACGCCCCCGATGCGTTGCGCTCGATGGCGGTAACTGCCCTGCTGGAGCAGGTACGCGGGATGCAGCTCCCCGCCTGATGTCGGCATAAAAATGTCGGCATAAAAAAGGGCCATCCGGTGGGATGGCCCTGTTGCAGGCAACGATGTTGCGTGGCTAGAACGACGCCCACCAGAGCCGCAACTGCAGGCCCCACTTTGAGCTCCAGCCGGTGGTGCTGCTCACAAGCGTCCCATCCTTGATAACGAGAAAAGTCGGGGTGACCCCTACCTGCCACTTGGCGGCCAGCGCTCCCGACTCGTCGTTGTGGGTCGGGAAGGTGAGCCCCTTCTTGCTCATCCCTTTGCCTAACTGCTCCGAATTGCCGGAGCGCAGCGCCACCGTCAGCACGTTTTCCCCCTCTTGCCAGAGCTGCTGTACCGCAGGGGTGGTGAAACGGCACACACCGCACCAGCTGGCCCAGTAGTAGACCAGCAGCGGCTTGCCCTGGCTTAAGGTAGCGAGATCCGAGCTGCTGCCATCCTGCAGGGTGACGGGGGCGCTCATCGCCCCCTCTGGCAGGGTTGGGCTGCGCCACAGATCCAGCAGGGTCGAGATGATCAGCGCCATCAGCAGCAGCCAGAGCGCCTCCTTGCCCCAGCGGCGCCAGCGGGGTTGAGGATTGGTGGTCATCCCTTACCCCTGCTTGGCCAGTTCGGCCTTCACCAGCTGCTCCAGCTCCTCATAGGGGATGGCGCCCGGCACCAGCTGGTTGCCGATAAGCGTCGCCGGTGTGCCCTGTACCCCGAGGATGGTGCCGATGCGCAGGCTGTTGCGCAGCTCCTCGGTCGCCTTGGCGGCCGGTTTGAGCGCGGTGTTGCCGGTGGCGGCCAGCGCCTTGTTGATGTCCGCCTCGGTCAACATCCCCTGCTTGCTCATCAGCTTGTCGTGCAGGGTGAGGAAGCGGGCGGGATCTTGCTGCCACAGGGTCAGGCTGTATTGGGCCGCCTTGGCGGAGGTCTGCCCCTTGAACGGCAGCAGCTTGATCACCAGCCCCAGATCGTCCGGATAGGCCTTGAGCAGCTTGGTCAGCTGGGGATCGAACTGCTTGCAGTAGGGGCAGTTGTAGTCGGTGAACAGCACCAGCGTCAGCTTGGGGTTTTTGGCGCCGAGGCGCGGGCTGGTGGCGCTGTTGAACAGCACATCCTTGTTGCCCTTGATGAAGTTGCCAAGCTGCGCCTCCTGGGCTGCCGCGTTCTGTTTCTCCCAGGATTCGGCGGCCTCGTCGAGGATCTTGGGGTTGGCGATCAGGGTCTCGCGGATCAGCTCCTTGATACGTGCCTCCTGCTCCGGGGTGAAGGGGGCGGCGTGCAGGGCCGGAGCCAGCAGGGCTGCGGAAAGGGAGGCCAGCAGGGTCAGGGCGCTAAGAGTCGGTTTCATGGTTGCTCCTTAAAATCGGGTGGTGCCAGCCTGAAGCAGGCCAGCCTTGTGCAATGTGGTCAGCAGATCGTCCTTGTCGAGCAGGGGTGACAGCGTGACCCCCTGCGGCAACTCCGGGCCGTAAATCTGGTTGAAGGGGACGGCTGCCGCACCCCGCTTACGCAGGAAGGCGGCGATGGCGTCGCTTGGTTTGCTCCAATCGCCGCGCAGGGCCACCACATCGGGGGCCGAGAGGGCCTGTTGTACCTCATCGCGCAGCAACACGTTGTATTTGTTGGCCTTGCAGGTAACGCACCAGTCGGCGGTGACATCGATAAAGACCCGTTTGTTCTGGGCCAGCGCATCTGTGATGGCGCGTTCGGAGAGCGGCTGCCAGACCACCTTGTCAACGTTGGCCGAGCCCTGCGCGCTAAAGGCACCGCTCAGCAGCAGGGGGCTGCCAATCAGGGCGGCGAGGGCGATCGCCAGCGTGAAGCCGCGGATGCCGTAACGCCAGATGATGCCAATCAGAAGTGCCAGCAGCATGGCAACCATCAGCCAACCGGTGGCATAGCTGCCGAGGTGGTTGTCGAGCAGACTGGTGAGCCAGAGGCTGGAGCCCAGCATCATCAGGCCGAGCAGGATGCGCAGATGGTTCATCCAGCGCCCCGGTTTCGGCAGCCAGAGGGCGAGCCGTGGCAGGGCCGCCACCAGCAGCCAGGGCAGGCTCATGCCAATCCCCAATGCCGTGAAAATCAGCCAGAGCTGGCCGAGTGGCGCCGCCAGCGCAAAGGCCACCGCGGTACCGAGGAAGGGGGCCGAGCAGGGGGTCGCCAGCAGAGTGGCGAAGCTCCCCTGCAGGAAGTGACCGCCGAGGCCGTTGCCGCCGCTGGTGGCGAGGCGGGTGCTGAGGGCGCTGGGCAGGCGGATCTCGAACAGCCCCAACAGGTTGGCGCAAAACAGCAGGGTGACCAGCACCATCAAGCCGATAAAACCGGCACTCTGGAACTGGATGCCCCAGCCGACGGCCCCTTGCGTGGCGCGTAGCAGGCTGCTCATGGCCGCCAGCACCCAGAAGGAGGCGATGATCCCGGCGCTGGCGGCGAGGAACTGCTTGCGCACCGCTCCCTGTTCACGCTTCTGATGTTGCAACACAGTTCCCAGCTTGAGCGCCAGCACCGGCAGCACGCAGGGCATCAGGTTGAGGATAAGGCCGCCGAGCAGCGCCGCCCCCAGCAACCAGAACAGCGAATGACTCTGGTTGGGCAGCGCGAGTGGCGCGCCGATCGTCCCCTTGCCCTGCCATGCCAGCTCGCCACTGGTGAGCAGCAGGCCGAGGGATTGGCCGCGTAGATCCGGCGCATCTCCCTGCCAGCCATCGCTCACCGGCACCCGGGCGATCAGGGTGTTGCCTTCGACCTCAAGCGCCGGTTTGCCAAATTCGGCACCCTCTAGAGCGTCGATAAAGAGCGCTGGTGATTGCCAGCCCTCTGCCCGCTCGGCGCGCAGTTGCAGCTGGTTGTGCTGATAACCGAGCTCGACCCGGGTTTCGGCTGGCAACTGTTGGGGTAGGGTGCTCATCGCCTTCGCCCAGGCAAAATCGAAGTCGGCTGGGGCTGCGCCATCCAGCGCGAGGGTGAAAGGGAAGTCGGTCAGGATGCAGACATTGCTGCAGGTGGAGAGGCGTAGAGTCCCCTTGAGCGGTTGCCCGGCGGGATAGTTGAGGCTCAGAGGGAAGGTCACATCCCCCTGATAACCCTGGGTGCTGAGCCCGGCTACCTCGAAGTGGCGTGGCACCGGCCAGCGCCACTGAAAGTCACCGACCGGCTCGTCCCACAGGATCTGGGGAGCAATGCCCCCTTCTCCCGGGCTGTGCCAGTAGGTTTTCCAGCCTGACTCCAGCTCGACATCGAGCAGGATGCGGGTCTGATCTGCCGTGCTGCGGTCGGCCTGCAGCCGTACCCGGGCGTGATCATTCTGTGGGCTGGTGAGCCAGCCCGTGTCGCTGGCCAATCCCATGGATTGCCACAGCAGACCGCCTAGTAGCAGGGCCGTCTTGAAGAGATTCGACATCTTTTTGGTCTCGCAAAAATTGAGTGACAGCTAACGAAAGAACGCTGCCGAACTCATTCCCGCCAGACGCAGAGGGTGAGGTGCAGACGCCGCTCGGGCGGCGAGATGACTCTGGGAGGGGGCTGTGGCGGTGTGTAGCGCCAAAGAGGGGCCAGCAGGGCGATCAGCACCGCCACGGCAAAGAAGAGCTGTTCGACGCAGAGCAGGGTGGCGGCACTTAGCCACTTGCCGTTGAGTTGGCAGCTGGTGGGTTGCGGGCTGGCCGGTTTGGCATCCTCTTGATCCGTTGCCGAGCCTGGGACGGGCAGTGCCTGACAGCTGAGGGCGTGATCGAGCAGGGCAAGCCGGGCCAGCGGCTGGGCAGCACAATTGAGCACCAGCAGGCAGACCAGCAGCAGGAGATGTTTCGCTACCCGTTGTTGCAAAATCATGTTCGCCCCGTCCATCAAGATGGGGCCATCCTAACGACCAATGGCGGGTGGGGCAAGTCGGCGACGTATTGATGAGCAGGACTGTGGGTGGCGCGACGGGGAGGGTGGTCGGTTCTGTTTGGCGAACGCTTGTTCGCTAAAAGGGGGATCAGTATACTGCGCCGAGTTAAAACTCGAGGTGTTCGATGCTCAAAATTGCCCGTGTGCTGCTGCTTGGTCTGCTGCTCATTTTCTGGTTCCTGTTCGGCCTGCTGCTCTGTCTGGTTCGTCCGCGCCATCCCAACAACGTCTATGTTTTCGCCCGCATGTATCACGCGGTCTGCCCGCTGATCGGGCTGCGAGTCAAGGTGACGGTGGCCGACGAGGTCAAATCGGTCGGCCCGGCGGTCTACGTCTGCAACCACCAGAGCAACTTCGACATCTTCACCGTGACCGGTGCGGTGCAGCCTGGCGTGGTGGCAGTGGGCAAAAAGAGCCTGCTCTGGCTGCCGCTGTTCGGCCTTATCTTCTGGCTCTCCGGTAACGTGCTGATCGACCGCTCCAACCGCTCCCGTGCCATCGGCACCATAGGTCAGGTGGTGGATCGCATCAAGAACCGTGGCACCTCCATCTGGATGTTCCCGGAAGGGACCCGCTCCCAGGGGCGTGGCCTGCTGCCGTTCAAGGCAGGTGCTTTCCACACTGCGGTACAGGCTGAAGTGCCCGTGGTGCCCATCGTCTGCTCCAGCTACTTCGGTCAGGTCGACCTCAATCGCTGGGACAACGGCGAAGTGCTGGTGGAAGTGATGGCTCCGGTCTGCAGCAAGGAGCACGGTGCCAGCGGCATTCGCGATCTCTCCGACACCTGCCGCGCCCGGATGGAGGCCAAGCTGGCCGAACTGGACAGCAAGCTGGGCCACAGCCACGCCGCCTGACGGATATCGCAGCTGAATCGACAAGGGAGCCACTGGCTCCCTTTTCTGTTGGTAAAAATCACCACATGGTTGGCTATTCTCACCAATAACCCCATCTTGAATTTCCTCAGTAAATTCCCATCTATATGTAAAACAACAATAATTTTTCTTGGCACGGCTCTTGTAATGCAATGGGAAGAGATAGCCATCCCATCAACAAGGAGCCAGACCATGAGCGTATTCAGCCGCCTGACCGACGTGATAAATGCCAACCTGCACAGCCTGCTCGACAAGAGTGAAGAGCCGGAGAAGATGCTGCGCCTGATGATCGAAGAGATGGAGCAGGTGCAGGTCGAGATGCGTACCCAGGCCGCCCGCGTGATTGCCGAACAGAAACAGCTGGAGCGTCACCAGCAGGCGTTGCAGGCGCAGATCCTGGAGTGGTCGGCCAAGGCCGAGCTCGCCATCCAGAAGGGACGTGAGGATCTGGCCCGCGCCGCCCTCACCGAGAAGCTGGCGGAGGTCAAAAAATGTGAACAGCTGGAGCAGGACAAGGCCCGGGTGGCCGAGGTGCTGGCCCAGCTCACCGCCGACAGCGAGCGACTGGCGGCCAAGCTGACCGAGGCGCGCGAGAAGCAGAAACTGCTGACCCTGCGCGAGCAGACGGCCCACAGCCGCATTCGTGCTCGCGCCCAGGTGGACAACCAGCGGATGCATGAGCTGATGGCGCGCTTTGACGGTTTTCAGGGCCGGGTCGATCAGCTGGAAGCCCAGCTGGAGGCGGCCACCCTGGGGCAGAATCCCTCGCTGGAGGCCCAGTTCCGCGAGCTGGAGCTCAATGACGAGATCGAGCGCGAGCTGGCTCGCCTCAAAGGCCAGAAGGCGGAGGTGTAATCATGAGCCCCTGGCCCAAGGATCTGGTGCATCGCAAGCTGACCGGGGTCTGCGCCGGTATTGCCAAGCGGTTGGGGGTCTCCAGAGTCACGGTGCGGGTGGTGGTACTGCTCGCCCTGATCCTGATGCCGCCGCTGGCACTGGCCGCCTATCTGCTGGCGGTGCTGGTGATGCCGCCCCGTTATGAATTGAAGCGCTGGCTGGATTGACCGAAGGGTTGAGCAGCCGGCAGACAAGGTACTGATAAGGAGCAAGTTATGCTGGAATTTTTCATATTGCTGGTGGTGCTGCTGGTCATGGCACTGACCGGTTTTACCCTGGTAGCCATGTTGCTGGTGAGCGGCCTGTTCGTGCTGCTTGGGGCGCTGGGCGGCATGCTTGCTCTGATCATCAAGCTGGCCCCCTGGTTGCTGCTGGTGCTGGCGGTTTGCTGGCTGATCAGCAACCGCAGCAAGCGTTCCAATACCTACCTCTAACCCGCTTGAGGTTGTGCAAGACGTTGTGTGATGCTCCCTGATTTCCCCTTTCCGGCCACTCCTCGAGTGGCCTTTTTTTGCCTGTCGTCCTCAAGGCTGGGTGGCTGCGGGTAACCACTGGGGGCTCCAGCTCTGCCAGAGTGCCGGGCTGTGGATCAGCTGCTCCTTGAAGGATTTCGGCTGCTGCTTGAGGCGATATTCGATGCGCAGGGCCGCCCCCTTCTCGCCGACTTCCTGTTGCCACGCGAGCGTCAGTGGCCCCTTGCCGCGCAGGGCGCGAGCGCCCTTGCCACTCTGATGCTGGCGCAGGCGGCGCAGCGGGTCCGTGCTAATCCCGGTATAGAGCAGGCCGGTGGCAGTACGCACCATGTAGACAGACCAGCGGGAAGGGGGGGATGGTTGCTGTGCCGGTGCGGTGGTCGCGGGTTCTCTCATTCAAATTCTCTGTGCCAAACTCAGAGGCAGCTCAAGGAGGTGCGATGAGAGTCTGGTTTTGGTTGTGGTTACTGTTGTCGGTCCCGGCTCTGGGGGAGACGATCCGTCTCTACGATTACCATCAGCATCCGCCCTTCAACACCGGAGTGGATGCAGGGCTGAGCCGCGAGCTGGTCAAGTATCTCAATGAAAAGCTGGGGGGTGAACCCAGAATCGAGCTTTGGCTGGTCAATCGCGCCCGACTGGCGCTGGAGATGGCTGATCCCGACTTTGACGGTCTGGTTGTCTGGGTCAATCCCGCCTGGGTGGGGGACCCCCATCGCGAACGCTATCTCTGGACCTTTCCGGTGATGCGCGACACCAACGAGCTGGTCTCGAACATTGACAACCCGGTCACCTATCGCGGGCCAGACTCCCTAAAGGGGCTGGTGTTTGGCGGGGTGGAGGGCTACCGCTATCAGGGGATCGATGATGCAGCTGGCCGCGGGGAGCTGGTACGTCAGGATGCCAAGAAGGTGAAGACCAATCTTGAGCTGCTGGTGCGCGGCCGCATCGATGTGACGCTGGTGAGTGGTTCATCGCTGGGCTTTTTCATCGACGCACAGCACTATCAGGGCAAGCTGTTTATCTCACCCTTCCCCCAATCCAGCTATACCCGCCATATCCTGCTGCCCAAATCCCGTCCCGAGCTGCATGCCACCCTCAACGACATCGCCGAGCAGATGGACAGGGATCCCCGTTGGCACAAGGTGCTGGAGTCCTATCGCGGTACGCCCTGAGGGCGGCGCTTGAGCCGGTGTAGCGGCAACAGGCTCACCAGCAGACCAGCCCAGACGAAGGCGAAACCGACCGCCTTGATGGGGTCCGGCGCCTCACCAAACCAGTAGATGGCGAGCAGGAAGGCGAGGCTGGGCTCGATATATTGCAGCAGCCCCACAGTGCTCATCCGGGTTCTCGCCACTGCGTAGCAGAACAGCCCCACCGGCAGCAGGGTGGCGGGCGCACTGCCCATCAGCAGCAGCTTGTCGGCCAAATCCCCGTTCACGAATGCCCCTTCCCCGTACCACGCCAGCGTGCCGATGATGATCAGCGCGACGGGCAGTTGCACCATGGCTTCCAGATAGAGGCTGGTGCCGGTGTCGTAGTGGATCTTCTTCTTGATAAGGCCATAGCAGGCGAAGTTGGCCCCCATGATGAGGGAGAACCAGGGGAGCTGGCCGTAGCAGAACAGCATGTAGGCGAGACCCGCCAGCGCCAGGGCGACCGCCAGATGCTTTTGCGGGGTGAGTCGCTCTTTGAGGAAGATGACGGCGAATACGATATTGAACAGCGGGGTCATAAAGAAGGCGAGGCTGGTGGTCAGCACTTGCCCGGTAGTGAGGCACCAGGTGAACATGCACCAGCTGATGGACATGACGGGGCCC
>NZ_CAWLMI010000085.1:0-18783 GCF_963862045.1 Aeromonas sp. 159
GCTGCTGCTGACCACCGGAGAGACCGAAGGCGTTGTCGTGCAGACGATCCTTCACCTCGTCCCACAGGGCCGCACCGCGCAGGGAGCGCTCGGCCGCTTCATCCAGAGTGCGACGATCGTTGATCCCCTGCAGGCGCAGACCATAGACCACGTTCTCGTAGATGGACTTGGGAAACGGGTTCGGGCGCTGGAACACCATGCCCACCTGACGGCGCAGGGCGGAAACATCAACGCTCTTGTCATAGATGTTGTGGCCGTGCAGTTGGATTTCCCCCTCAATGCGGCAGATCTCCACCAGATCGTTCATCCGGTTGATGCAGCGCAGCAGGGTCGATTTGCCACAGCCTGACGGGCCGATAAAGGCGGTCACCTGCCCTTTGGGGATCTTCATGTTGACGTTGAACAACGCCTGCTTGCTGCCGTAGTACAGGTTGAGATCCTTCACCTCCAGCGCGGTCTGCTCCGGGGTCAGGTTGAGCAGGTCCAGCGCGGTGTGCTGGGTAGACGTGGTCGTTACGTTGATCATCTGTTACCTCAAAATCTATCTGGAGTGGCCGGACAGCTGCCGGCGCCCCTCACGTATTGGTGCAGAGAGATGGCGGCTCGCGCTCGGCCGCCCCTCTGTTATCTCACTCTTGTATCACTCAAGCGGCGCCGGATTAATGCTCCAGCGACCGGAATTTCTCGCGCAAGTGGTTACGAATACCGATAGCGGTCAGGTTCAGACCCACGATCACCGTCACCAGCAGGAAGGAGGTGGCGTAGACCAGCGGGCGGGCCGCCTCGACGTTGGGGCTCTGGAAGCCGACGTCATAGATGTGGAAGCCCAGGTGCATGAACTTGCGCTCCACATGCAGATACGGGAAGTTGCCATCCATCGGCAGGGTCGGTGCCAGTTTTACCACACCCACCAGCATCAGCGGCGCCACTTCACCGGCTGCACGGGCAATCGCCAGAATAAGGCCGGTCATGATGGCCGGGCTCGCCATCGGCAGCACAATGCGCCACAGGGTCTCGGCCTGGGTCGCGCCCAGTGCCAGCGAGCCCTGACGGATGGTGCTCGGGATCCGCGCCAGCCCCTCTTCGGTGGAGACAATCACCACCGGCAGGGTCAGGATGGCCAGGGTCAGCGCCGACCAGATCACACCGGGTGAGCCAAAGGTCGGGCTCGGCAGCGCTTCCGGGTAGAACAGCTGGTCTAACGAACCGCCGAGTGTGTAGACGAAGAAGCCCAGACCAAACACGCCGTAAACGATGGATGGCACGCCCGCCAGGTTGATCACCGCAATGCGGATGATCTTGGTCAGGCTGTTCTTGCCCGCATATTCGTGCAGGTAGACTGCCGCTACCACCCCCAGCGGGGTCACGATGATCGCCATCAGGAACACCATGAACACAGTGCCGAAGATGGCCGGGAACACCCCGCCCTCGGTGTTGGCTTCACGGGGATCGTCAGAGACGAACTTGCCGATCTGGTGGAACCAGTGACCCACCTTGGCCAGCAGGCTCATGTCGTTGGGCCATACCACGTCCAGTACCTTGGACATCGGCATGGTCACCAGCTCGCCACGCATATCCTTGACGGTGATGGCGTCGCGGTCCGCTTGGCTACGCAGTGAGAAGAGCTCTTTTTCCAGCACCTGATAGCGATCGTTGAGGGCCTGACGCTCGCTGGCCAATTCGGCTTTGAGCTGATCGGTCAGCTTGTCATCCAGCTCGGCCTTGCGCTCTTTCAGGCGCAGCCGCTCCAGTTGATAGTTGATGCTGCCGATGTCCCCTTTTTGCAGATCGTTGGCCTGTTCTGAAAGGGCATTGGCTCGCGCCAGCACCCGCTGCAGGGCAGGATGCAGATCAGAGGTGAGCTCGCGGCCATCCTCTTTCACCCCGACGATATAGCCATAGAAGTTGCCGTTGGTGGCACGCTCAACCATGGCCAGCTCAGCTGGCTGGCTCTGGGACTTGATGTCCGTCTCCAGCACCCAGCGAAAATCGAGGTCAACGAACTCACGGTTGCCGGTCTTGACCAGATAGCGGGTCAGCAGCTCGCGCTCTTCCCCTTCCAATGGCAGACCTGCAGCGCGCAGTCGCTCCACCGGTACCTGCTCGCGATCGTTGATCTCGCCGATCAGTACGCTCTTGTTGCCGCTGGCATCTTCCAGCTGCCACTCATAGATGGGGTGCGGCCAGAAGTAGACCAGACCACGCCAGCCGATCAGCAGCAGCAGACCCAGTACCGCCACCAGACTCAGGCTGACGGCACCGCCGGTCATCCAGATCCAGGGGGCCCCTGATTTAAACCACTTACCCATTGTCGATTCCTTGTCCATTACAGAGTCGCCCCTTACATCGAGCTGTATTTTTCACGCAACCGCTGACGGACAAACTCGGCCAGGGTGTTGAACAAAAAGGTGAATACAAACAGGACGAAGGCCGCGAGGAACAGTACCCGATAGTGGGAGCTGCCCACTTCCGATTCCGGCATCTCCACCGCGATGTTGGCGGCGAGGGTGCGCAGCCCCTGGAACATGGAGAAGTCCATGATGGGGGTGTTGCCGGTAGCCATCAGCACGATCATGGTCTCGCCCACGGCGCGGCCAAGACCCATCATCACCGCAGAGAAGATGCCCGGGCTCGCAGTGAGGATCACCACCCGGCTCAGGGTCTGCCACGGGGTGGCCCCCAGCGCCAGCGAGCCCTGAGTCAGATGCTTGGGCACCGAGAAGACTGCATCTTCAGCGATGGAGAAGATGGTGGGGATGACCGCAAAGCCCATGGCGATACCGACCACCAGCGAGTTGCGCTGGTCAAACTTGATGCCCATTTCGTGGGTCAGCCAGATGCGCGAATCGCCGTGCATAAAGGCATTCTCGATAAGCGGGCTCAAGGCGAAGGCACCCCAGCCAATCAGCAGCAGCACCGGGATCAGCAGGATGGCGTGCCACCCCTCCGGCAGCCAGGACTTGCCGCGCTCCGGCAGATAGTTCCAGAGCAATGCAGTCAGCAGCATCCCCATCGGCAGCAATATCAGCAGCAGGATCACCCCGGGCAATGCACCCTCGATGATCGGCGCCAGCCACAGACCCGCCAGGAAGCCCAGGATAACGGTCGGCAGCGCCGCCATGATCTCGACCGTCGGCTTGACGTATTTGCGCAGCCCCGCCGACATGAAGTAGGCGGTATAGATGGCACCAGCCACGCCGAGCGGCACAGCAAACACCATGGCGTAGAAAGAGGCTTTCAGAGTACCGAATACCAGCGGCACCAAACTCAGCTTGGCTTCAAAGTCGTTGCTGGCGGAGGTGGATTGCCACACATACTGGGGCTCCGGATATCCTTCGTACCACACCTGTTGCCAGAGGGCAGACCAGGTCACTTCGGGGTGTTCGTTCTCCACCGAGAAGAGCTTGAAGCTGTTCCCTTGCTGCATCAGCAACAGGTTGTGACGGGGGGAGATGGCCAGGGCAGAGAGTTCACCCCCTTCCACCGTCTCGGTCAGCAGCTTGGTCTCGCCGGTGGCGTGGAAGAAGCTGATGATGCCGTCCTTGTCGGCACTGATGAAGCCTTTGCGAAAGTGCTCGGGAGTCAGCAGATCTACCGCGCCATCGCCCTTGAAGTCACGAATTTGGGTGAACTGGCGTTTGCCATCCTTCGCCACTTCGAACCACTGGGAGATGACGCCGTTGTCATTACCCACCAGCAGTGAAGAGGCGCCGGAGAGCAGCTGAACCCGGGTCACATTGGCGTTGGGGGCATTGATCTCCAGCACGTTGCGCAGGGAGATTTCGCTCAGGTTATGAATGTCATAGACGGAGAGGCGATTGCCCTCGCGCACGAACAGGATCCGCAGATTGGGGGTCAGCAACATCTGATCCACATGGCGCGGCAGGGAGGGAATCGTATAGTTTTCACTGCTCCACTCAATCTCCCCGGAGATGAAGTTCTCCTCACCGCTCATCACCGTCATCACACCACGACCATCTTCGGTCACGGCGGCGGTCGCCATCTTGTCCTTGGTGGCTTCGAACACCATCAGTTGCAGTGCCTTCCCTTGCGGGTCGATCACCACAGGCTCTTCGCCGAAGGGATATTGCAGGCTGGGTTCAATCACCCGCACATCGTTGGGATAGGAGACCTTGAACGCTGGCTGGACGACCTGCGCCTTGCCATCGGCAAAGCCGTAAGCGATCAGCCGCTGGCCCGGTGCCGGGGTCGCTACCGTGGTGATGTCACCAGCAACCTGGGCCTGACCCAGTGACTGGCCGACCTTGATCTTGTCATCTCCCTGCACCGCAAAGAAGTTGACCTGCCCTTTATCGCTGAAGCGATAGCCGATCTCGTTCTGCTCTTCCACGCCGAGCCAGGCGGTCTTCCCTGCGGCAGGCAGGGTAAACGAGGCGGTCGGCTCCATGGAGGCGCCATTGAAGATGGGTTTCACCACATAGAGCAGATAAAAGAAGATAAGCAGCAGCGCCACCAGTACCAGGGCTCCGCCTGTGGTGACGCCATATTTGGCCAATTTATCCTTGATCCGGCGTTTTCTACTGCCCGCCATGACCAGGTTTAACGATTCCGATGACATGCAAGACCTCAATGTAAGCTAGGCTTCGCGGCATTATATGGCGGTTGCATGACAGTTTTGTTACATCGAGAACGCTTTAACAGAGGTTGTTAGCGGAAAAATAGGCGGGGATCCCTTCGAAGGCGGTAGAGCGTAATGTATTGTTTATAAAGGGATATTTATGCTGATAATCAGCAAGGGCAGCATGCGCTGCCCCCGAATCATTCAGGAAAGGGTATCGTTTGATTGTTGCAGCGCCAGTTTGGCCGCCTTTTTCTCGGCGCGTCGGCGCTTGAAGAAGGCCGACAACTGGGCCGAGCAGGCATCGGCCAGCACACCGCCGGTCAGCTCGACGCTGTGATTGTGGCGCGGGTCCTGCAAGATCTCGAACACCGACCCCGCGGCACCGGTCTTGAGATCTCGGGCGCCGTAAACCACCCGCTTGACCCGGCTATGGATCAGCGCACCGGCACACATACAGCAGGGCTCCAGCGTCACATAAAGAGTGGTGTCGAGCAGGCGGTAGTTCGCCAGCTGCTTGCCCGCCGCCCGGAGCGCCATCACCTCGGCATGGGCACAGGCATCGTGTTCGCTGATGGAGCGGTTCCACCCCTCTCCCACCATCTGACCATCCAGCACCAGTACGGCACCGACCGGGATCTCGCCAATCCCTTCGGCCCGGGCGGCCAATGCCATGGCATGGCGCATCCACTGTTCGTCCTGCTCGGTTTGACTCTGTGCCTGACTCGGTATTTCTGGGACCTCTGATGGTTTCACGCCCATCCCCTCTTTATATTGTTCAATTGTGCTGTTTGCATTCCAGCTATCCATACCTGTCAGATGATTCCATAGATAGCAGGCATGATAGCTCGCGGAGACAGGGCGGCGATTATGCCAAATCTGCACGTCAGACCCAAGCCACATCCCGACTGAGCAATAAAGAAGCAATCGGCATCTCTATGATAAAAAAGGAGTTGCACCCGTTTGGCCATGCTATTAGACTTCCTCCCCGTCAGCCGAGTCTGACTCCGTCGGTGTGTAGCGCAGCCAGGTAGCGCATCTGCATGGGGTGTAGAGGGTCGGAGGTTCGAATCCTCTCACACCGACCATTTTCCCCGAGAATAGCCCAGTCAAACGACTGGGCTATTTTTTTGCCTCCGATTTATCCTCCTGACAGCGCCAGCCTACCAAGAACAAAAAACACTCAGAACCACTTGAATCTTTTTGCCGAACTCATTAAGATGCGCAACTTTCCGCCGGTAGACAACACAGGGAGGTGGAAACACGAGTGAAGGGATCACTGTCCGGCTTGCGTGCAACACAGGACCAGGCATGAACCAGAACACCGATTTCGCACCCGCCATTACGCTTTATTCCGTTCCTCACGACACCCCTTGCCACACCGAAAGCGAAAATGAACAGGTCATCCACCTGGATGTGATCGATCTGGCCGAACCGGATGATGACTATTGAGCACGGCCAGATGGCTGTTCAATCACCGGCACATCGCCTGTTCAACGCTCTCCGTTTCAGGCCCTTGGCGAGAAATCTGCAAAAAACGACAAACTGCTAATTCTATCAAGGATGGCAGTATTATTGACTGATGTATCTCCCCCTTCCCTCTCCGGCATTCCCCCCGACAACTGATACAAACCTACGTTATTGCGCTTCACTTTTCATAGCTGCAACCGCTGGTGCCAACAGAGCCTGCATCACCACACCAAGTTTAAAACGCACGTTCACCAATCAGGTCTAGCATTAGCAAAACATTCATTGCCACATTCAAACGCGCTTTATACGGCTGTTTTGGCAAAGCCTGGAGTTAGGTCGGGATTTGTTTTTGCATTTGTAATTTTATTACGTAATAAGTTACAAAGCGAGGGGCTGGGTAACGGCCCAAATTAGCCGTTGTCCGATGGGAAAAAGCAGGAGCATAACCATCTGCGTAGAGCTTTTATACCAACCCAATAAAGCAATAAAAAACATAAACTTAACTATATCCAAAAAACAGGCGTTTAAAAAAAACTGTTGACGTACTCAACAATATTTCGCACCTTATCAATCGTGTTACCCCGTTGTTGCGGGAACGTTTCAGGAACAGGAATTCGACTTTAGTCGTAGTTAGTAAGTTCAAAATGTAATTCTCAAAGGAGTGAACCTTATGTCGGCACCGGCTCAGACCCACTGCAGCGCCCGCCTTCGCATCCAGGGCGAGATGCTGCCCGAATACGCGCAAATTCTGACGCCGGACGCGGTGGCTCTGGTCTCCGAACTGGTGGAACGTTTTGCTCCCCAAAGAGGGGAATTGCTGAAACAACGTGTGGCACGCCAGGCCCGTATCGATGGCGGCGAGCTGCCGGACTTCCTGCCGGAAACCGCCCACATCCGTGAAGGTGACTGGACCATTCGCGGCATTCCCGCCGACCTGCAAGACCGCCGTGTGGAGATCACCGGCCCGGTCGAGCGCAAGATGGTGATCAACGCCCTCAACGCCAACGTCAAGGTGTTCATGGCAGATTTCGAGGATTCACTGGCTCCCGCCTGGAATAAGGTGATCGAGGGCCAAATCAACCTGCGAGATGCGGTCAACGGCACCATCTCTTACACCAGTCCGGAAGGAAAGGCCTACACCCTGACCCCCAATCCGGCGGTGCTCATCTGCCGGGTGCGCGGTCTGCACCTGCCGGAAAAACATGTCACCTTCGATGGCGAGCCCATCCCCGGCGGCCTGTTCGATTTTGCTCTCTACTTCCTGCACAACTACCAAGCGCTGCTGGCCAAAGGCTCGGGCCCCTACTTCTACGTGCCCAAGTTGCAGAGCCATCTGGAAGGGCGTTGGTGGAGCGAAGTGTTCGCCTGGACCGAGGACAAGTTCGGTCTGCCCCGCGGCACCATCAAGGCCACCGTGCTGATTGAAACCCTGCCGGCCGTATTCGAGATGGATGAGCTGCTCTATCAGATGAAGGATCACATCGTTGCACTGAACTGCGGCCGCTGGGACTACATCTTCAGCTACATCAAAACCTTGAAGAACCATCCGGATCGCGTCCTGCCTGATCGTCAGGTGGTGACCATGGACAAGCCGTTCCTCTCCGCCTACTCGCGGCTGCTGATCAAGACCTGCCACAAGCGCGGAGCGCTGGCGATGGGCGGTATGGCTGCCTTTATTCCGGCCAAGGACGCTGCCGTTAACGAGCAGGTCTTCGCCAAGGTCAAAGCCGACAAGGAGCGCGAAGCCAACAACGGCCACGACGGTACCTGGGTCGCCCACCCTGGTCTGGCCGATACTGCCATGGCGGTGTTCAACGCCACCATTGCGGCGGGTGCCAAGAACCAGATCGGCATGCTGCGCGAGCAGGATGCCCCCATCACCGCCGCCGACCTGCTGGCACCCTGTGAGGGCGAGCGGACCGAAGCAGGCATGCGTACAAATATCCGGGTCGCCCTGCAATATCTGGAAGCCTGGATCAACGGCAACGGCTGCGTGCCCATCTACGGTCTGATGGAAGATGCCGCCACCGCCGAGATCTCCCGTACCTCCATCTGGCAGTGGATCCGCCACGGCAAGAGCCTGTCGAACGGCAAAGTGGTGACCAAGGAGCTGTTCCGCCAGATGCTGGCCGAAGAGCAGGAGGTGGTCAAAGCCGAGGTAGGTACCGAGCGCTGGCAGGCTGGACGCTTTGCCGAGGCAAGCGAACTGATGGAAGAGATCACCTGCGCCGATACCCTGATCGATTTTCTGACGCTGCCCGGTTACGAGCGGCTCTGAACTCCGGGCCTCCCCAGCGGAGCCCGCCAATAACAAGTCAATGGAAACGTGAAATCAATGAAAGAGGGAACTGATATGGCACTGACCCGTGAGCAACAGATCCAGGCTATCGAGAAAGACTGGGCGGAAAACCCCCGCTGGAAAGGGATCAAGCGCGGCTACAGCGCCGAAGATGTGGTGAACCTGCGCGGCAGCTTGCAGCCGGTGCACACCCTGGCCCAACGCGGCGCTGACAAGCTGTGGGAACTGATCCACGGCGACGCCAAAAAAGGCTACGTCAACTGCCTCGGCGCCCTGACCGGTGGTCAGGCAGTGCAGCAAGCCAAGGCGGGGATCGAAGCGATTTACCTCTCCGGCTGGCAGGTGGCGGCGGACAACAACCTGTCCTCCACCATGTATCCGGATCAGTCCCTCTACCCGGCCAACTCGGTGCCGTCAGTGGTGGAGCGCATCAACAACTCCTTCGCCCGTGCCGACCAAATCCAGTGGGCCAACAAGGTTGGGCCGCAGGACGAAGGCTTTATCGACTACTTCCTGCCGATCGTGGCCGATGCGGAAGCCGGTTTCGGCGGCGTGCTGAACGCCTTCGAACTGATGAAGGGGATGATTGAAGCGGGCGCCGCTGGCGTGCACTTCGAAGATCAGCTCGCTTCCGTCAAGAAGTGCGGCCATATGGGCGGCAAGGTGCTGGTACCGACTCAGGAAGCGGTGCAGAAGCTGGTTGCCGCCCGTCTGGCAGCCGATGTCTGCGGCACCACCACGCTAGTGATCGCCCGTACCGACGCCAACGCCGCTGACCTGTTGACCACCGATGCCGATCCGTACGATTCAGACTTCCTGACTGGCGAGCGCACTGCCGAAGGGTTCTACAAGGTTCGTGCCGGTATCGATCAGGCCATCGCTCGCGGTCTGGCTTACGCCCCCTACGCCGATATGGTGTGGTGTGAAACCGCCAAGCCGGATCTGGACGAAGCGCGTAAATTTGCCGAAGCGATCAAGGCCAAGTTCCCGGATCGCATCCTGGCTTACAACTGCTCCCCGAGCTTCAACTGGAAGAAGAATCTGGACGATGCCACCATCGCCCGCTTCCAGCAAGCGCTCTCCGACATGGGTTACAAGTACCAGTTCATCACCCTCGCGGGTATTCACAACATGTGGTTCCACATGTACGAACTGGCCTACCAGTACGCCCGTGGCGAGGGGATGAAGCACTACGTCGAGATGGTGCAGGAGCCGGAATTTGCCGCCGCCAGCCGTGGCTATACCTTCGTGGCACACCAGCAGGAGGTCGGTACCGGTTACTTTGACAAGGTGACCACCGTCATTCAGGGTGGCCAATCCTCGGTAACCGCGCTGACCGGCTCCACCGAAGAAGATCAGTTCCACTGATAGGCAGAGCCCTCTTGAGATAGCAAAACCCCGGCCTGAAGCCGGGGTTTCTTTTTGAAAGGCCCTTCTCCCGAAGGGAGAAGGAACAAAGCTATAGAACCGGTTCACGGTCTGTGACGAGAGGTCGTCAGCGAGGTGAAGAGCAGCGCAGGAACCGGAGTGTATATGGATACATGAGGATTCCGAGCAGCACATGAGCCTTGCTCACGGCCTCGCAGTAAGAACGTAGCCAGGTTCTCAGAGCTCGAGGATCTCTTTGACAAAGGGAATGGTGAGCTTGCGCTTGGCGCGAAATGAGGCGTTGTCGAGCTGATTGAGGGTGGTGAGCAGGGTGCGCATATCGCGGGAGAGTCGGTTGAGCAGGAAGCGGCCCACATCGATGGGCAGTTTGAAGCCCCGCAGCTCGGCACGCAGCTGCAGGGCACTGAGCTTGCCTTCATCATCCAGCTCTTCGAGATGAAAACTGACACCCCAGTCGAGGCGCGAGGCGAGATCCGGCAGTTGCAGCCCCAGTTTGCGCGGAGCGCTGCAGCCGGTGACCACCAGCGTCCCCTCGCCCTTCTCCTGCCAGCGATTGTAGAAGTCGAACAGCGCCCGCTCCCACACGGCATTGCCAGCGATCGCCTCAAGGCTGTCGAGACAGACCAGCGGCAGGCTTTCGAGGGCATCGAGCATGCTGGGATCGAGCTGTTCAAACTGATCGAGGGAGAGATAAGCCGCCGCTGCATCGCGGGCGTTGACCTCGGCACAGGTGGCGTGGAGCAGATGAGAGCGTCCGGATCCCTTGGCCCCCCAGAAATAGAGGAAAGGCGATCCCTGACCGATGGCCGCGTTTTTGAGGGCGGTGATCAGATGAGCATTGTTGCCGGGATAAAAACTGACGAAGGTTTCATCATCCGGTAGTTGTACGGCTAAAGACAGTTGGGCCGGTTGCTTCACTCGTTGGGCTTTGACTGTGACATTTGTGGCTAAGTGTATCATCGCAAAGGCAGATAGAGAACCGCCCGGGCAAGCCGGGCGGTCTACAAAAGCCTTATAAAATCAGGGCTGCGACCATTGGTAACGCAAACCGCTGCCATTATCGTCAACCTTGCGCAAACGACTCTCAAGCTGCAGCGCCCGCACCAGCTCGGCCTGCTCCCCTTGCAGGGTAAAGTTGAAGGTGACCTGGTCCCCCTCCAGCTTGCCGATCGCCACCTTGCTGACGTTGGCCATCCCCTGCAGCATCTTCTGCACGGCGATCATGCTGTCCACTTCGGAGAGGCCATCTACCACCAGGGTCTGGCTGGTTGCCGGACCAGAAATGCGGGCACCGTAGTTTTTCACCAGCCAGGCCGCCAGGGTATCAGCAAACCCTTGCGCCACTTCGGCCTGAGTGCCGGCGCTATTGCCACGGGTCAGCTCGGCCACTTCACCGGCCGCCTTGGGGCCGTAGAGTCCCCAATCGATGCTCCACTTGTCACCTTCTGGTGTCAGCTTGCCCAACACAACCATCTCGGCGCCATAGCGCTGGCTTGCCTGCAAAATCGGGTCGGCAAAGCGTCCCCAGACGTCGGTGGCACTGACCGCCATGTTGTCATCGAGATCCATCAGCGGAATGCTGATGGGTAGCCCCAGCGTCTGGGCCTGCTCGCGCAAGGCTTGCGCCCAACCATCGCTGGATTGATCCGCCAGCAGGCGACGCTCCCCCTGATCCACCACCAGCCAGATCGCCATCTGGGGACGAGCCGGGCCAAGCAGGGCATACTGGCTCTCGGAGACCAGGCTGTTGACCTTGTCACTCTTGAACTCGGCTTTCAGATACTTGACGGAGTCCTGATCCTGATAGCCATAGCTTTTGACATAGTCGCCCGGGGCCGCCAGCGCCTTGACCACCACAGGTTGGGTGAGGATGTCGCGCTTGCCGGTGACCTTGATCAGCACCTGACCGAGAGCCTGCCCTTGAGCGGCCACCATATCGCCACTGGTCGGGGCCTTGCCCTGATAGAGGTCGGTCACCTGAGCGGCCGAGGCCATGAATGACAAGCCGCAGCAGAGGGCGGTCACAACACGTTTGAACATGAACAGAGTCTCGAAATGGGAGAGTGTGCTTATGGTAGCGGCAAGGCGCATCCTGCGGCAAGGCTGGCACAAGCGGCCACAAACAGCAGAGCCGGCGATGCGCCGGCTCCGATCACCCCTTCCACATGGGAAGCAGGTCAAGGCATAAACTTATTTGGTACCGAAGATCTTGTCGCCTGCATCGCCCAGACCCGGCACGATGTAGCCTTTATCGTTCAGCCCCTGGTCGACAGAAGCGCAGTAGAGCTCTACGTCAGGGTGAGCCGCTTCCAGCGCTTTGATCCCTTCCGGCGCGGCAACCAGTACCAACACCTTGATGGATTGGCAGCCTTTCTTCTTCAGCAGATCGATGGTGGCGATCATGGAGCCGCCGGTGGCCAGCATCGGATCGATGACCAGCGCCAGACGCTCTTCGATGTTGCTGACGATCTTCTCGAAATAGGGAACCGGTTGCAGGGTCTCTTCATCGCGGTAGATACCGACCACGCTGACGCGGGCACTCGGCATGTGCTCCAGCACGCCATCCATCATGCCAAGGCCGGCACGCAGGATCGGTACGACGGTTACCTTCTTGCCTTTGATCTGGTCAACTTCTACTGGCCCATTCCAGCCATCGATGATAACCTTCTCGGTTTCGAAGTCAGAGGTCGCTTCATAGGTCAACAAACTGCCCACTTCTTTGGCCAGTTCACGGAAACGCTTGGTGCTGATATCGCCTTCACGCATCAGACCGATCTTGTGTTTGACCAGGGGGTGTTTGACTTCAACGACTTTCATTATTATCTCCTCTAACCTGCCGCAAAAAAATCGCGGAATCATACAACAAAAGCCACCGCTTGTAGAGCATTTCCGCGCAAAAACGCGCAAACGATTTCCTTTCTGGTTTTTCACCGCCACTGTTAGAATACGCCCCGAATTTTACCCTCCACTTCTTTATATGACGGGGAATACTCGTGACTGACAAAACCTCACTGAGCTACAAGGATGCTGGCGTAGATATCGATGCCGGCAATGCACTGGTTGAACGTATCAAGGGCGTGTCAAAGCGCACTCGTCGTCCTGAAGTCCTTGGTGGTCTTGGCGGCTTTGGGGCCTTGTGTCAAATCCCTGCGGGCTACAAGGAGCCGGTACTGGTCTCCGGTACCGATGGTGTGGGCACCAAGCTGCGGCTGGCCATCGACCTGAAGAAGCACGACACCGTGGGCATCGATCTGGTGGCCATGTGCGTCAATGACCTGATCGTACAGGGCGCCGAGCCGCTGTTCTTCCTTGACTACTATGCTACCGGCAAGCTGGACGTGGACACCGCGGCAGCAGTGGTCACTGGGATCGGTGCCGGTTGCGAGCAGTCAGGCTGTGCCCTGGTCGGCGGCGAGACCGCCGAGATGCCGGGTATGTATGAAGGGGAAGACTACGACATCGCCGGTTTCTGCGTCGGTGTGGTGGAGAAGAGCGAAATTATCGACGGCAGCAAGGTCGGTGAAGGGGATGCCCTGATCGCCCTGGCCGCCAGCGGCCCCCACTCCAACGGCTTCTCGCTGGTGCGCAAAATCCTGGAAGTCTCCAAGGCCGACGTGCATCAGCCGCTGGGTGACACCACCCTGGCCAACGCGCTGCTGGAGCCGACCCGCATCTATGTGAAACCCGTGCTCAAGCTCATCAAGGAGTGCGAGATCCACGCCCTCTCCCACATCACCGGCGGTGGCTTCTGGGAGAACATCCCCCGCGTATTGCCTGCCAACACTCAAGCGGTGATCGACGAGCAGAGCTGGCAGTGGCCGGCGGTGTTCAGCTGGCTGCAGCAGGCTGGCAACGTCACCCGTCACGAGATGTATCGCACCTTCAACTGCGGCGTCGGCATGATCATCGCCCTGCCCGCCAACCAGCTGGAGAAGGCGCTGACCCTGCTCAAGGCAGAAGGGGAGAACGCATGGCACATCGGTCATATCGCCAAGGCAGCAGACGGTGAGGAGCAGGTCGTCATCAAATGATGCGGATCCTCGTCCTAATCTCCGGCAGCGGCAGCAACCTGCAGGCGATCCTCGACCACTGCGCCAGCGGCAAGATTGCCGGTGAAGTGGTCGGCGTTATCAGCAACAAGGCCGATGCCTATGGTCTGGTTCGCGCCAAAGAAGCGGGGGTGGCGACCTCCATTCTGGCCCAGCAGCAGTTTGCCAGCCGGGAGGAGTATGACGCCGCCCTGCTGGCGCTGATGGCAGATTATCAGCCGGATCTGGTGGTACTGGCGGGGTTTATGCGGATATTGAGCGGCGATCTGGTGCGCCATTTCGCTGGCAGAATGATCAATATCCACCCCTCCCTGCTGCCCAAGTATCAGGGCCTGCACACCCACCAGCGCGCCATAGATGCCGGTGACAGTGAACACGGCGCCAGTGTCCACTTCGTGACCGAAGAACTGGATGGCGGCCCGGTGATCCTGCAGGCCCGCGTGCCCATCTTTGAAGGAGACACGGCGGACGAGGTAGCGGCACGAGTACAGGCGCAGGAGCACAGCATCTACCCGCTGGTGGTGCGCTGGTTCTGCGAAGGCAGGCTGCAGATGGTGGACGGCGCTGTGCAACTGGATGGCGCCCTGCTGGGCCTCGCTGGTTACGCCTGCGAGTAAGCAGACGTCTTGTCGAAATGTGAAAAAGGAGGCCGATGGCCTCCTTTTTATTTCCTGAATTTTCCCACCACAGGCACAGGCTTAAACCTGTTCACGACCTGCAGCGAGAAACCGTCAACAAGGTGAAGAGCAGCACAGGAACCGGAGCGTATAGACATACGTGAGCACTCTTTGCTGTATACATAAGCGAGCAGCACATGAGCCTTGATCACGGTTTCGTAGCCAGATCGTGGACAGGTTTAGACCGGATTGTCGATATCGATAAAGGTAACATCCAGCCCATGCACGGTCGCCAGCCACTCCCCCAGCGCCTTGACGCCGTAACGCTCGGTGGCGTGATGGCCCGCGGCGTAGAAGTGCATCCCCATCTCGCGAGCAGTGTGAATGGTCTGCTCGGAGGCTTCACCGGAGATAAAGGCATCGATGCCCTGCTCCGCCGCCAGATTGATGTAGCTCTGACCGCCACCGGTGCACCAGGCCACGGAACGGATAAGCTCGGGGCCGCTGTCGCCACAATAGAGTGGTTCACGGCCAAGGCGCTCGGCAATCAGCTTGGCAAAATCGCTGCCGCTCATCGGCTCTTCCAGCTTGCCGACCATGGCGACGCTCTTGCTGTTCCACGGCTCCAGACCGCGGCGTACCTTGATGTCGAGCAGCTTGGCTAGCTGGGCGTTGTTACCCACCTCGGGATGGACATCCAGCGGCAAATGGTAGGCAAACAGGTTGATATCGTGGGTCAGCAGGGTCTTGAGCCGACGCTGCTTCATGCCGGTGATCTGGGCCGGTTCACCGCTCCAGAAGTAGCCGTGATGGACCAGAATGGCATCGGCTTCGGCAGCCACCGCCGCGTCGATAAGCGCCTGACTGGCGGTGACACCGGTCACCACCTTGCGAATGCGCTCGCGCCCCTCCACTTGCAAGCCGTTGGGGCAGTAATCCTTGATGGCGTGCGGTTCGAGCAGATGGTTCAGTACGGTTTCGAGTTTTCGATGAGAGATCATAGGGGTCCCTTATTAAGGCTCGGTCCCCTGCTTTACCAATAAAAACAGGGCCCAGGCTCAAAGCGCCAAGGGCCCCATGATAATCGAGCCGGGCCGTCAAGACCATGACAGCCCCCACACAGTGCGGTTTCCCTCCCGGCCTCAGGCTGGCAGGTCGATCCCCGCCTCCCGCATCTGGGCCAGCTTGTAGCGCAGGGTGCGCGGGCTGATGCCGAGCCGATCGGCCACCGCCTTGCGGCTGCCGTTACAATCTTGCAGGGTGTCGAGGATGATCTGGTGCTCCTGCTGCTTGAGCTCGCTGCCGAGGCGATCGCCGCCATAGCTGCGCTCCACGCTGACAAACTCCATCTCCTGCTCGTCCAGCTCTTCCAGAATGAGGTGGTCACAATCAATGACCCCGTCGGGGCTGAGGATCAGGGCGCGCTGTACCACGTTGTCCAGCTCCCGCACATTGCCGGGCCAGGGGTGGGCCAGCAGTCGCTCCCGCGAGGCGTCCGTCAACTGTGGTGTCGGCAACCCCTGCTGACTGGCATGAAGCGCCAGCAGATGTTCCGCCAGCGGCAGAATATCACCGGGCCGCTCGCACAGGGCAGACCAGCGCAGCGGAAAGACGTTGAGGCGATAGTAGAGATCTTCACGAAACAGGCCATCCTGCACCGCTTTTTTCAAATCCCGGTTGCTGGTGGCGATGACCCGCACATCCAGCGGGATCATCTTGCGACTGCCGAGCCGCTCCACCTCTTTCTCCTGCAACACCCGCAGCAATTTGGCTTGCAGCCCCTGATCCATCTCGGTGATCTCGTCGAGCAGCAGGGTGCCTCCCTGCGCTTGTTCGAACTTGCCCGGGCACCCCTGTACCGCACCGGTGAAGGCGCCCTTCTCGTAGCCAAACAGGGTAGCCTCCAGCATGTTTTCCGGAATGGCGGCGCAGTTGATGGCGACGAAGGGCTGCTCAGCGCGGCTGGAGTTGTCATGAATGTAACGGGCCAGCACCTCTTTACCCGTCCCGCTCGGGCCGGTCACCATCACGGTCGCTTCGCTTCTGGCCACCCGGGTCGCCAGCTGGAACAACTCGGCAGTTTTGGGGTCCCCGTAAACCACGGCACGTTTTTCCACCTTCTGAGCCGGCACATAACGGCTGACCTGATTGAGCAGCACCTCCGGCGAAAAGGGCTTGGCCAGATAGTCGATCGCCCCTTCGCGCATGGCGCGCACCGCGCCGTCGATATTGGCGTAGGCGGTCATCAGCAGCACAGGTATCTGCGGATATTGCTGGCGGATGGTAGCCAGCAGGGTGAGGCCGTCCATCCCCCCCATCTGGATATCGGAGATCACCATGTCAAACGGCTGACGGGAGAGGGTCAGCAGAGCCCGTTCGCCGCTGTCCGCTTCACGGCACTCATAACCGCCGAGCAAAAGGGTATCCACCAGCGCTTCGCGCAGGCCATTGTCATCTTCAACTACCAGGATCCTGGCCTGTGTCATGCTACACCTCCAAGCTGCACCGGTTGCTGGTGCAGGGGGAACGACAGAGTAAAGCAGGTGCCTTCACCGGGAACCGAGGCCACACCGACCTCCCCCTGATGGGCACGCACTACAGATTGCACCACCGCCAGCCCGAGACCAGTGCCTTGGGAGCGAGTGGTAAAGAAGGGTTCGAATACCTGACCGAGCTGATGGGAAGGGATCCCCTTGCCATTATCGATGACCCGCATCTCCACCCGGGCGCCACTGCGCACCGCGCTGACCAGCAGCGAGGTGGCCCCTGCCTGCTGGGCATTGGCAATCAGGTTGTTGATGGCACCCGCCAGCGCACTGCTGTTGGCCAGCAGACAGAGATCGGGCTCTGGCGCCTCCATGTGCAGCTCGCAGCCCTGCTGCTGGCAGAAGGCCTCGGCACCAGCCTGCACTTCGGCCAGCAGCCCTTGTACCGAGATGGGGGTGACCACCTGATTGTCGCCATTGCGGGCGAACAGCAGGATGTCGTTGATCTGCTTCTCCAGATCCTGCAAACGGGCCATCAGCTTTTGCTGAAACTGAGTGCGAGATTCCGGCTTGAGGGTGCGGTTGGCCAGGTTGGCGGCATAGAGCATGGCAGCGGAGAGCGGCGTGCGGATCTGGTGGGCAAGCGAGGCCGCCATATTGCCCAGCGCCGACAGCCGCTTCATGTGGTTGATGCGGTCTTGCAGTTTACGGGTTTCGGTCAGGTCATTGATAAAGACCAGCTGGCCGGGCTGATCCGGCAGCGGTTGGGTCGAGAGCTGCACCCGGCGCCCGTCGCGCAGGGAGATCTCGTGACCATCATCCTCCCGCGGCTCAAAGCAGCGGGCAATGATGTGGCGCCAGAGCTCCCCTTCCAACGGCTCCCCCAGCAAGGAGATGGCCGCCGGATTCGCGCGGGTGACCACCCCTGCCCCGTCAAGCAGCAACACCCCGGTGGGGAGCGCCTTGAAGATGGCATAGAGCTGGCTCACTTCGTGGGACTGGAGTGGCATGTCCTGCTGCTGGATTGTCATAAACCTGACCTCAAACTGGCTATTGGGTCAGGTTATTCAATTTCCATGCCACTAAATTATATTAACTAAAACAATGGATTGCGTATTGGCGTCAAGGCTTTGACCATTAGACGTCCTTGCTCATCCCGTACTTTTTCATCTTCTCCACCAGGGTAGTACGCCGCATGCCGAGCAGATCGGCGGCGCGGGCCACCACCCCGTCCTGAGACTCCAGCGCCTGACGGATCAGCTCCACTTCAAGGTCGGCCAGCATCTCTTTGAGGTTGACCCCCTCCTCCGGCAACTGCATGGTGCGGGCCGAGGCGAGGGAGTGATCCAGCTCGGGCGGATCCTGAAACACCGCTGCCAGCGCATCCCGCTCATCCATCTCGGTCAACCGCTCATCCCGCGGCTCGCTCGGCAGCAGGCGATAACGGCTCGGCAGATCGGCTACATCGACGATCTGGTGCGGGTAGAGGATCAGCAGCCGCTCCAGCAGGTTGGATAGCTCGCGCACGTTGCCGGGCCAGGGGTACTGCATCAGCGACTCCAGCGCCCGCTGGGTCAGCCGGATAAAGCCGTGGTGCTGCTCGGTATGGCGGTTGAGCAGCTCCTGCAGCAGCAGCGGGATGTCATCGATGCGATCCCGCAGCGGCGGCGTCTCTATGGGGAAAACGTTGAGGCGGTAGTAGAGATCTTCGCGGAAACCCTGAGTGCGGATCATCGCCTCCAGATCCCGGTGGGTCGCCGCTATGATGCGCACATCGGCCTGAATGGGCTTGCCGCCACCAACCCTGTCGAACAACCGCTCCTGCAACACCCGCAGCAGTTTGACCTGCATCGGCATCGGCATATCGCCGATCTCGTCGAGGAACAGGGTGCCC